>NZ_JBFSVK010000013.1:137917-151134 GCF_041467855.1 Vibrio sp. 10N.247.311.51
GTTTGGCTTGTAAATCTTGCTGGACAATTTTGATTGCTTCTAACGCGACTTTTGGATCGATTTCGTTGCTTTCGAGCAGATAGATCAGGTCGACAGCTAACTTAACTTCTTCTGGTGCGTTATCCAGTGGTGATGGTGTGTTATCAGTGTTCATTTCGCTTAGGGTTCTCTAAGTTAATCAGTCTCTCAATATTTTTCATTGAGTCTTCACAGCGTTCTAATCGCTCTTTGGCTAACTGCCAAGTCTCTTCCGCTTTTTTTTTACCGTGGCGAGGCGCAGAATCAAACGCTAACTTTCGTACTCGTACTAAATCGACCAATCGCTTTTGCCAGTCTTGGTGCTGGGCGAGTTCGTTGTATAGGTCGTTCAGGGTTTTCCCTGACTTACTTTTTCGGTCCAAGCGTAAATCGTGGTTGGCTAACTCTCTTTGGATTGCTGCAATCTGATTGGTCAGCTTTTCTGTCAGGTAGTTGGCTCTGGACGCGGTCAGTTGATTTGAGGTTTGTTCACGTACAATGGTGCGGTACGTTGCCTGAGTTTCAAGTGCATAGGGAAGCAAAACAGAGGCGCCGCATTTAAATAAGGCTCGGTCAAACAAGGCTTGATGATAAGCCCCTCGAGATTTATCAACCTGTGAGCAATGGCCAATCAAGGTATCAATGACACTTTTTAGCTTTGAAAATTGATTCATTTCACTTCCCGTTGGCTACTGCCTATAAGTTCACAAACCAAGCTTCGTATGCCAGTTTAATTGCAAGTACGCTTACAACTGTAACAAACACAGGTCTTATAAATGTAGCACCGAACCGAATAGCAGAGTGAGCGCCAACAAATGCACCGGCCATCAAACAAAGGCCCATGGTTAAACCTAGAACCCAATCAATATGACCAAGAATCGCGAAGGTCACCAAAGAGGTAAAGTTACTGGTAAAGTTCATGGCTTTGGATAGACCAGAGGCAAGTAAGATGTTTAAGCGATAAAGCGCCATAGAGCTTACCGTCCAAAACGCGCCAGTTCCTGGTCCAGCAACCCCATCATAAAAGCCAAGAATGAATCCTTGGTACTTTTGTTTTCTCTTAAGCACAGGGCATGGCTTAGGAGACACATTATGGCTCACATCTGGAGTCTTATGAAAAATGGTATAGACCGCTGCGGCAAGAATGACTAACGGCAATACCTTCTCTAACCACTCGGTGCTAATGGCATCAACAGTGAGTGTGCCGATGGTCGCACCTATTAAAGTAGATATGAATGCATTGACCCAACACTCAGGCTTGAACAGCTTTTTGCGGTAGTAAGTGAATGCAGCTGTAGATGAAGCGAAAGTCGCTGCAAGCTTGTTAGTACCCAATGCGATGTGTGGCGGTAAACCAAGTGATAGTAAAGCTGGAACGGTTAACATCCCTCCGCCACCTGCGACAGCATCAATAAAGCCTGCTGCAAATGCAACCAGAGCAAGTATGACCAACATGGTTGGCTCAATCATTTCCATAAATAGCTAGTGTTCTCGTTATCGGCTGATAGGGCAGCCACATGAAAAACCGATGGATTAGTCATGTTGGGTTGTGAATGCAAGGGCCTAGCGATGACAGGCCCATAACTACCTCAAGGGCAGGGGATATTAGTATTTTATTGTTCTTTTAAAAGGCGGTAGTGAATCGAGTAGGGACTTTCCGTATCGCTTCGTTACTATGCGTCTATCAAGGATCGTGACTTTACCAGAATCTCTTTCCTTACGCAGTAGTCTACCCACAGATTGAATAAGCTTTTTACTCGCATCTGGAACAGTAATCTGCATAAAAGGGTTACCACCGCGTGATTCAATATATTCTGAATGTGCTTGCTCTACAGGAGAGGTAGGAACACCGAAAGGAATCTTGGTAATCACGAGGTTTTCAAGAAGCTCACCCGGTAGATCAAGACCTTCAGAAAAGCTGCCAGTTCCAAAAAGAACGCTGGTTTTACCTTGGTCTATTAGCTTTTTATGTTTTTTTAGGATTTCAGTTCGTGAAGTATCACCTTGAACCTGCAATGCCCATGACTTTTTAACGAAATCTGTTGCTAAAGCCTCGGCAACTTTGTTCATTTGCCAGTAAGAAGAGAATAGAACGAGATTGGCTTTTTTGTCTTCTATTACCTTAGGCAAAATTTCAATAAGATATTCGGTAAACTGAGGTGCTTGTGGTTCGTACTTCATTACCGGAACGATCAACTCAGCTTGATTCTGGTAATCAAACGGTGATGCTAAAGCCAAAAATTGTACGCCATCTTCTGCTTTTTGGCTGATACCTGCTTGATGACAGAAAAAGCTGAAAGAGTTGAGCGCCCTCATGGTCGCAGATACTAATACGGCACCCACACAGCGGCTCCAGATTTGTTGATCCAGTTGCCAACCTACCTCTAGTGGCGAAACATTCACAACGAAATCGCCTTCGCTTTCTTTGTTAAGTTCGAGCCAACGAGCCAAAGGAGCGCCTTTTTCTCTCTTCGGTTCAGCCATTAAGCGCCAAACTTGAGCAAGGTTCTCTGTTCTTTGTATATAGAAGCCAATTTCTGCGAGTGCTGGCTCGGCAAGCTTTGCTGAAAGCTCGCCGTCTTTAACTCGTTCTGCAATCAGGTCTGCAATCTTCGCAACGGCTTGGCTCGCCTTTTGTGTGAGTTGCTTGAGGTCTTTTGATTCATTCTCAAGCCACTCAGGTAAGTCGCCATGTTCGAAGCGATACAAGCCGTCTTCAAAGTGGTTAGCGTCAAACTGTTTACTCATTTGAGTCAGGGTAGGAATCAGCTGTTGCACTGAGTCTTGCAGCTCATTTCGAAATCGGTGGACTCGCTTTTCTTCAGCGAGGCCTGAAAGCTTGGTGATGGATTGATTCAAACGCTCCAACCATGACGACGCACCTTTTAAGCTCGCAGCCGCAGAAGAGTGATCTCTGGCTACATGCGGTAAATGGTGAGCTTCATCGAATATATAGATGCTATTTTCTGGCTCAGGCAGTATAACACCGCCGCCTAAGTCAGCATCAGCCATCACTAAACTGTGATTGGCGATAATCACGTCTGCTTTATCTAACTCTGAGCGCGCTTTCTGGAAAGGACAGTCTCTATGCGTGGGCATACTGTTGTTACAGCTGTGCTTATCACTGACAATCATCTGCCAAATCATATTGTCGATTGGTTTTGGCCACGAATCACGGTCACCATCCCATTTACTTTGGGTTAGGCTGCGGTACATGGTTTGAAGTTGGTCGATATCCTTCTTCTTTGGCTTAGATTCGAACATGGCCATTTGTCCGCCATCAACCCCGCAGGCAGCGGCTAGCTTTTCGGAACAACAATAACGCTGTCTACCCTTCGCTAATATGAAAGAAAACTCTCGATCAGTCAGTCTTCTATATAGAGGGAGATCTTTATTGACGAGCTGTTCTTGTAGCGCAACCGTCGCTGTCGATATGACTATTTTTCGATTATTGAGCACAGCGACAGGAATAGTAGCCATTAAATAAGCCAGTGATTTTCCGATCCCTGTCCCAGCTTCTGCAACAATCATGCGATTACTTTTGTGGTATTGACCACAAAGTGTCTTCGCTATTTCTGCAACAAGGTAATTTTGAGCACGTCTAGGTACAAAGTTGTCCAACTGATCTTGGAGGTTTTGATAACTGGTGCGAATAGATTTTTGAATTTTAGTAGTTAGCATACTGTGACCTACGTAACGGAGCGAGGATAGTAGCACATATCACTAGTCGGTACATTTACGGTGAAATAGCTTGCTTTTGAATCAAAGGTAGATCTTGTTCACAAAAAAAAACTGAACCATCAGGAACTTAACTATTTTATTTATGTTGTGAAATATAAATATTAAAAAATACCGGCTTGTAGGTGTTAAATCCTGAAGTGTGGCGTTTTTGCGAGTTGTTTGTGGTGTTAAATGCTGTTTTGTTCTTTTTTTGGATTATTATATTTCCTGATAAAACTAAGGATAATCTGCTCGTAAAACAATGAAAAAAAATGTAAGTGTTTGATTTTGATTGCTTTGTGTTTTTTTTAGGTTTGTTTTTAGTTTATTTGACACGCAGGATAATCTTTTGCAATCTAGACCTCGAAATTTAGTGACGGTGATTAACCAACAAAGAGTGGTAATGACCAGTCATAAAAATAAAAGGGAACCGGGCAAGGATCTCCCATTCTTAGAAAAGGCAGTGGATTTATTATGAAAAAGACTCTATTAGCGCTAGCTATCGCAGCTACAGCAACTTCTGTAAACGCAGCAGAAATTTACTCTAACGACGATACTAAAGTTGGCCTAAAAGGCGAGGTAGATATCTACCTATCTCAATCTGAAGTAGACAAAAACCTAACTGAAACAGCTAAGAACGAAGCTGACGTTTCTACTTGGGCTAAAATCCAACTTGATGCTGAGCAGAAGCTTAACGATCAGTTCACAGCATTCGCATCTTTCGAAATCGAAACTGACGGCAGCAACGCTAAGTTTGATGACGTGCTAGCTGGTTTTAAAACTGACACTTGGGGTATGGCTTTCGGTGAAACTGGCGACCTAGCAGAATCTGCTGACGCTATCCAGAAAGACGATATCACAAACGAAGGTAACTACATGGGCTCTACTGGTGGTCACCACCGCGAGTCTTCTGGCCACGGCGCTGTATTCAAAGGTCAATTCGTTGAAGGTTTCACAATCGTAGCTGACGTTAACACTGATTCTACTGAAGACGTTGACAACACTTACGGTATCTCTGCAGATTACGCATTCAGCAACTTCTCTATCGGTGCTTCTTACATCACTGGTGACGCTGCTAAAGACGTAGATTACTCTCTTGCTGGTGCTTCTGCTTCTGCTGAGTTTGGTGGCCTATACCTAGCTGTTACATACGCACAATTTGAAGGCAACCAAGGTTACGGTTACTGGGACCTATCTGACATCGCTGCTGATTCTTACGGCAACGGTGAAACTATGGGTATCGCAGCTGCTTACCAAATCGACGCTGTTCGTCTATACACTACATACTCTGTAGCAACAACTGACGAAATCGCTACAGCAGCGGGTACTTCTAAGATCTCTGATATCGACTCTACTAACCTAGTTGTTGGTGTTGATTACGCATTCCGTGACAACATCCTATTCCTAGCTGAATACCAAACTGCTGATTTCGAATACGCATCACAAACTCTAGATGCTGACGGCGTTATCGCTGGTGTTTACTACACATTCTAATCTGTAGTTAACTATGCTATACAAAAGCCAGCTATTAGCTGGCTTTTTTACATTTATTGATTAAGGAATCGTACATGAACAAGTGGTATTTGAGTTTTGTTTGTCTATTCTCTGCACCATACGCAACGGCTGCTCTTGATTTGGCTTCTGGTATTTCGCTAAATACTTTGAACGGTGAGGTTGTTGAAAGTGTGGAAGACGCTGTATTCACCTCAGGTGAAAACCAACTCGTTTTAGATTACACAGGGTATTTGAGCGATAAAGGCAAACGCGAGTTTATCAGTACAGTTCCTTACATTATGGTAGTTAATGTTCCCGAAAATGCTGATGTTGATATTGATCTTCTAAGTAGAAAGTACGCTAAAATCGAAAAAAATGTAGACAGAGAGCTTCCTATATTCAGTATCTCCGTAAACGGTGATGATGCAGAAGTCGTGCAAGAAGTCTTGCCTCCAGCTAAAGGCGCACTGCCTTATAGCGATATTCCTCAGTTGGTTAAAGATTACAACCAAGAGAGAGGCTTAGTTTTTGATTCAGGGAAGATTCGTTCGTTGAAAGAAGAACTAGCGGCGGTACAAACTGGTGCAGTAGTTGGAGCGACGGTAGCTGTCGACAGTACTGTGCAAGAGTCTGAAAATACGCTTCAACTTAAGCTATGGTATTCAAGAGCAAACGAAGAAGAGCGCAAAGCATTCCAAAAATGGTTAATTGACCAGAAGTAAGACCTAAAATTTTTTAAAGCGAGGTGTTCTTGTCTATGACAGGTACCTCGCTTTTTCATTTCTACTAATTGTTTGCTAGATCTCTTTCCACTCACCAGGCTGCAGCTGCCCCACATTCATGTTGCCCATTGAATAGCGGATAAGACGCAGGGTAGGGAAGCCGATATTGGCTGTCATTCGTCTTACCTGACGGTTACGCCCTTCAATGATTGTAATAGCCAACCATGTTGTCGGTATCGCGGCTCTGAAGCGGACTGGAGGATTTCTATCCCACACTTCAGGTTCTTGCATCACTTCTACTTTTGCAGGTAATGTCATACCGTCTTTTAGTTCGACACCTTTTCTCAATTTATCTAAATCTTCCTCAGAAGGTGCGCCTTCAACCTGTACCCAGTATGTCTTTGGGGATTTTGAGTTTGGTTGAGTTAGCTTAGCTTGAAATATCCCATCATTGGTTAAGACCATTAACCCTTCGCTGTCGCGGTCGAGGCGACCAGCAGCATAAACGTCTTTCACTGGAATAAAGTCCGCTAGCGTTTTTCTCCCTTCGCCATCAGTAAATTGGCTGAGAGTATCGAAAGGCTTGTTGAACAGAATTACTTTGCGATTTTCGAGCGATACCTTAGGTTTTGCATTGGTAGGCTTGCCTTTATATCGGTGCTTACTGGAGTGAGATTTCTTGTGCGAATTGCCAGTGTTACTCTTATCACTGCTTCGGCTTTGTCTATTACCGCTTTGTTTTAATGTTGCACCAGAACGAGCCGGTTTGTCTGAACGAGATGCGCTGCGTGAGCGAGTAGACATGTTAACTACCTTGCAAAAATGTAAACGAAGTGTGCTGAAAAGTTTTCACTGAAACGGAATTGAGCTATCATTTGCGCGCCTAAAAGACACAAAATAGAACAAGTTGATGGACTCTTAAGCCTGATTTGTTTAATTATACCTTCGTGTTTTATTATAACAACGCACTCACGGATTTGGTTCATGCTGTCATCAAGATTGTATGAAAAATAAGATAGAGTACGACTATCGAGTAAGCAGTTTTCACTCTTAGAGTGGCTTACTGGTCAATTTATAACACGCTCACTACTTTAAATGAGCTTGTAAGAACTATAGGGAAATTTCATGCCTACTGAAAAACCAACGATCATCTATACCATTACAGACGAAGCTCCGGCACTAGCAACTTACTCTCTGCTGCCAATCATTCAATCTTTTACAGCTTCTTCTGGTATAAACGTTGATACTCGCGACATTTCACTTGCAGGGCGCATTATTGCCAACTTCCCTGACTACTTGAACGAAGAGCAACGTATTGGTGATGCATTAGCAGAACTAGGTGAATTGGCTAAGACACCAGAAGCGAACATCATCAAGCTTCCAAACATCTCTGCATCAGTACCTCAGCTTCAAGCAACGATCAAAGAGCTACAGTCAAAAGGTTACGCACTTCCTAATTACCCAGAAGAAGCAAATACCGACGAAGAGAAAGCTGTTAAAGCGACTTACGACAAAATCAAAGGCAGTGCAGTAAACCCTGTGTTACGTGAAGGTAACTCGGATCGCCGCGCTCCACTTTCAGTTAAAAACTACGCGAAGAAGAACCCACACTCAATGGGTGCTTGGTCTGCAGATTCTAAGTCGCACGTTTCAAGTATGGACGACAAAGACTTCTTCGGTAGCGAAAAGTCAGTAACCATTGAAGGTGCTACAGAAGTTAGCATTGAATTCGTTGGCAAAGATGGCGCGAAGAAAACATTGAAGCCAGCTTTTGCACTGCAAGATAAAGAGATCATTGATGCGTCAGTGATGAACAAGGCCGCTTTGGTTGCGTTCTTCGAAAAAGAAATTGCATCGGCTAAAGAGCAAGGTGTACTGCTTTCTCTTCACATGAAAGCGACGATGATGAAAGTATCTGACCCAGTGATCTTTGGTCACGCGGTTAAGGTTTACTACAAAGACGTATTTGCTAAGCATGGTCAACTGTTTGAAGAACTAGGCGTTGATGTAAATAACGGCATCGGTGATGTCTACGCGAAGATTGCAGCGCTTCCTCAAGATCAAAAAGAAGCAATCGAAGCTGACCTGCAAGCGGTATACGAGACTCAACCACCACTAGCGATGGTTGATTCGGACCGTGGAATTACTAACCTACACGTACCAAGCGATATCATTGTGGATGCATCTATGCCTGCAATGTTGCGTTCTTCTGGTCAAATGTGGGATCCAGAAGGTAAGCAAAAAGATACTAAAGCAATGATCCCAGATCGTAGCTACGCGAGTATTTACCAAGCGGTTATTGATTTCTGTAAAGAGAACGGCGCGTTCGATCCAACAACGATGGGTAGCGTACCAAACGTTGGTTTGATGGCTCAAAAAGCCGAAGAGTACGGTTCTCACGATAAGACTTTCATCCTTGAAGCTGCTGGTCAGGTTCAAGTTGTTGACGCTTCAGGCGCTGTGCTTCTAGAGCAAGAAGTAGAGGAAGGCGATATCTTCCGTATGTGTCAGGTTAAAGATACACCAATCCAAGACTGGGTTAAGCTTGCGGTAACTCGTGCTCGTGCATCGGGTGTTCCAGCGGTATTTTGGCTAGATGCGTCACGCGCACATGATGCTCAGCTTATTAAGAAAGTTGAAGCGTACCTTCCTGAATACGATACCGATGGTCTTGAAATTAAGATCCTCGCTCCACTTGAAGCGACTCAATACTCACTGGTTCGTATCAAAGAAGGCCTAGATACTATTTCGGTTACAGGTAACGTATTACGTGATTACCTAACAGACTTGTTCCCGATTCTAGAGCTTGGTACATCAGCTAAGATGCTATCGATTGTTCCACTAATGAACGGTGGTGGTCTGTTTGAAACAGGTGCTGGCGGTTCTGCTCCTAAGCACGTTCAACAAGTAGAGAAAGAAAACCATCTGCGTTGGGATTCCCTAGGCGAATTCTTAGCATTAGCTGCATCTCTAGAGCACCTGAGCGTAGTAACAGGTAACGCTAAAGCACAAGTTCTAGCTGATGCGCTTGATAAAGCGACGGGTGAGTTCCTTGATAACAACAAGTCTCCTTCACGTCGAGTAGGTGAGCTTGATAACCGTGGTAGCCACTACTACCTAGCGGCATACTGGGCTAAGGCGCTTGCTGAGCAAACGGCTGACGCTGATCTTGCTGCTGAGTTTGCAGGTGTGGCAAGTCAACTGGCTGAAAGTGAAGAAGCGATTGTTGCAGAACTGAACAACGCTCAAGGTGTGGCTGGCGACTTAGGTGGTTACTACCTACTTGACGATGCATTGGTTT
The DNA here is from genome assembly GCF_041467855.1 of Vibrio sp. 10N.247.311.51. Classification (NCBI taxonomy): domain Bacteria; kingdom Pseudomonadati; phylum Pseudomonadota; class Gammaproteobacteria; order Vibrionales; family Vibrionaceae; genus Vibrio; species Vibrio sp. 10N.247.311.51. The sequence goes on from NZ_JBFSVK010000013.1 coordinate 147,173, forward strand.
CAACACTAATGCGCCCAAGCTCAACGCTAAACGCGTTTATTGATGCATAGTGATTGGACTCATCGTTAGTCAGTCACGAACGTGATTTGCTAACGAATTGCTTAGTCAGAAAGCTAAGTTATAGATAAAGTCAAAACGAAAGACGCTTTAACGATAACGTTAAAGCGTCTTTTTTTGTTCTTTTATAATACCCCCAAGACCTAGCTTAATAAGAATACATCCGCGAACGAATGGTCTAGTGAGCAACCTTATAGCCCTAAAACGAAAAAATAGCCCCAAAACGAAAAAACCGCTCACGTAATCCTGTGTTACAGGTATTAAATGAGCGGTTTCAATATTCTGTTTACCTGTCAGCCGTTAATGACGACTGATGGAGGTTAACATGAGTTGGCATTCGCTTATTTTGCGGCGCTGCCTTCTACAGGAACAACGGAGCTAGCATGCGAGCCTTTAGGTCCACTTTCTACTTCATAGTCGACCTGCTGACCAGCCTTTAAGGTTCGATAACCTTCCATTTGTATTGTGGAGTAGTGCGCGAAAATATCGCCGTCTTCACCTTCTGGACAAATAAAGCCAAACCCTTTGGCATTGTTAAACCATTTTACTGTACCTGTAGCCATGCTATACATCCCTCATGCATTTTGTTACTAACGTTGTTATATCAATTGTTGTAAGTGCGATTGATATCATTCCTACCAGCTAAAGAATTTCAGCTAATAGCTTGAATCTCGTACATTGCTTACGGAAATTAACGCTACCCTGCGTAATTATTCCTTATTGTTAATTTTTGAAGCGTGTTACTGATTTTAATTCATGTTGCAAAAATGTATTAAAAAACCTTTTAGCTCCAATGTAGCTAATGATTGAGCACAGTCAATAGTAAATTGGTATAAAAGTGATCAATTTTAATAACAAATCACATTCGAGATTAACTGCAAACTATTAACTAAATAGTAACTTAGAGGTAATCTTATCGTTAGCATCAATAGTTATGGCGTCTTTTTAATCAATCACATATGTTAATCCTGTTAATCGAGATCTTTTATTTGCAGCGATGGAAATGGTGGATTAGGCTCAGTATAGAGGAATATTTTTTGGTACTGTTTCTCGGTGCAGTTTCTTAGTACACCGTAAAGCGTGAATGTGGTAAATTTGAGTTAGGTAAACACTCACGACTTCCGAAAAATAACCCTTAGCAAAGCGATATGAGCAGAAACTTTGAATGGGCATCTCCAGGCTCAGATTTACTGGAGAAAGAAGCAACAAAAGTAAAGCCACCGGCGATGTATAACGTTGTATTGAATAACGATGACTACACGCCCATGGACTTTGTAATCGAGATCCTAGAGCGATTCTTCTCACTAGATATCGAAAAAGCAACGGAAGTGATGCTCAAGGTTCATTATGAAGGTAAAGCTATATGCGGCACATACAGTGCTGAAATAGCGGAAACAAAGGTAGCGCAGGTCACGATGTACTCAAAGGAAAATGAGCATCCGCTACTATGTACAATGGAGCAAGTATAAATTGCTCGAACAACACTGTTGTTCCCTTAGGAGGTACTTATGCTAAATAAAGAATTAGAGACGAGTTTAAATGGCGCATTTGCTCGTGCGCGAGACAAGCGACATGAATTCATGACTGTCGAACACCTCCTACTAGCATTATTAGAAAATGATGCGGCCAAGGAAGCGCTCCAAGCTTGTCAGGCTGATCTCGATGCTCTTCGCAATGAGCTCGATATTTTTATCGATCAAACGACCCCACTTATCCCTGAAAGCGACGAAACTCGCGAAACTCAGCCTACGTTGAGCTTTCAACGAGTACTTCAACGCGCTGTTTTTCATGTTCAATCTTCAGGTCGCAGCGAAGTAACAGGTGCTAACGTACTTGTGGCTATTTTTAGTGAGCAAGAATCTCACGCGGCATATCTTCTTAAGAAAAACGACATTAGTCGCTTAGATATTGTTAACTTCATCTCACACGGTATTACTAAAGCCAGCAACGAAGGCGACAGTCCTTCATCATCTGATTCATTTGGTGGTGCAGAAAATGCTGAAGAAGCTAATTCCGAAGACCGTCTAGAAAATTTTGCTACCAACCTTAACGAAGTAGCGAAGCAGGGCAATATTGACCCACTAATCGGTCGTGACAAAGAGCTAGAGCGTACTATCCAAGTTCTATGTCGTCGTCGTAAGAACAACCCTCTGTTAGTGGGTGAAGCGGGGGTAGGTAAAACTGCCATCGCGGAAGGTCTTGCATGGCGCATCGTTGAAGGACAAGTGCCTGAAATCATTCAGAGTAGCGTGATTTATTCTCTAGATATTGGCTCACTGCTAGCAGGAACCAAGTATCGTGGTGACTTTGAGAAACGTTTTAAAGCGATTCTTAAGCAACTGGAGAAAGAAGAAGACGCGATTCTGTTCATCGATGAGATCCACACCATTATTGGTGCGGGTGCTGCATCGGGTGGTCAGGTTGATGCGGCAAACTTAATTAAACCACTACTAAGCAGTGGTAAATTACGTTGCATCGGTTCAACAACGTACCAAGAGTACAGCAGTATTTTTGAGAAGGAGCGTGCTTTAGCTCGTCGCTTCCAGAAAATCGATATTATTGAGCCATCGCTAGACGATACGACCAAGATCCTGATTGGCTTGAAGCCAAAATACGAAGCTCACCACGAAGTGCGCTACACCAACAAAGCGTTGCGTGCCGCTGTGGAATTGTCTGCTAAATACATTAATGAACGTCACCTTCCTGATAAGGCCATTGACGTAATCGATGAAGCGGGCGCTCGCAGCCGTTTGGCACCTGCAAGCCGTCGTAAGAAAACGGTAAGCGTGGCTGATATTGAGTCAATGGTTGCGAAAATGGCGCGTATTCCTGAAAAGTCTGTATCGTCTTCAGACAAAGATACACTGCAGAAACTGGATGACCGCATGAAAATGTTGGTATTCGGACAAGACCCTGCAATCGATGTATTGAGCGAAGCGATTAAGCTAACCCGTGCTGGATTAGGTGCAGACAATAAACCTGTTGGTTCATTCTTGTTTGCTGGTCCTACTGGTGTCGGTAAAACAGAGGTGACGGTTCAACTTTCGAAGTTGATGGGGATTGAGCTTCTGCGTTTTGATATGTCTGAGTACGGTGAGCGTCACTCTGTGAGCCGCTTGATTGGTGCGCCTCCTGGTTATGTTGGTTACGACCAAGGTGGTCTGCTAACTGATGCCGTAATCAAGAACCCGCACTCTGTTGTGTTACTGGATGAAATCGAGAAAGCTCACCCAGATATTTTTAACTTGCTACTGCAGGTAATGGATAACGGTACGCTAACTGACAACAATGGTCGCAAAGCGGACTTCCGCAATGTGATTCTAGTGATGACGACCAACGCAGGTGTGGCTGAAACCGAGAAGAAATCGATCGGCCTTATCCAACAAGATCATGCGCCAGATGCGATGGGTGAAATCAAGAAGGTATTTACTCCTGAGTTCCGTAACCGTCTCGATAATATCATTTGGTTCAACAGCCTTGATCCAAGTGTTATTAGCCAAGTAGTTGATAAGTTCATTGTCGAGCTTCAGGTTCAACTGGACGCTCGTGGCGTGTCTTTAGAGGTTTCTGAGGATGCTCGCCACTGGTTAGCTGATAAAGGCTATGACAAGACCATGGGTGCTCGTCCAATGGGACGTGTGATTCAAGAGAAGCTTAAGAAACCACTCGCTAACGAGTTACTGTTCGGTAGCTTGGTTGATGGCGGTACGGTTAAAGTATCCCTGAAAAAAGACGAATTGGATTTCATCTATGTTGGTGCTAAAGAAGAGGTTATGCACTAACGAAGTGATTGATAAATCAAGGGCTTAAATATAAAACGCATGACTTCGGTTGTGCGTTTTTTTACGCTTGCGAGATGCGAGATGCGAGATGCGAGATGCGAGATGCGAGATGCGAGATGCGAG
>NZ_JBFSVK010000014.1:0-137221 GCF_041467855.1 Vibrio sp. 10N.247.311.51
AAATGATCAGATCACAGGACTTGGAAAAGGTTCAACTAATTTAGGCAACAACGCCTTACAAATTCGCTGCGATCCAGAGTAACTGATTCAGGACTTTTCCCCGGCACGACCGACAGAGACACCATCGGATGTCGGTAAGGGTTCTTACAATAGCTATATCAATAGTATTGATATTTTAACTAGTGTGGTATCAGTTAATAGAAACAATACTATTGATTTTTAGATAGCTCGCCCAGTAATGAGCTTTCGCTCCACATCGTTTACTTCATGCTGAATTATTCGTTGATTGGGAAATTCGAAGGAAACAGTGCTCGTGTCGCTTCTTCATCACGTTCGGTTTTAAACTCAATGCCTTTGCCGATTTCGCGAGCACGCAGTGCAGCAGGGCGAGTGTTGATTGCGTTAAACCAACGCTTCAAGTTCGGGTAAGGTTCTAGGCCTTCTTCACCAAGCACGACTGGTGCTTTGTCAATCCAACCCCATGCAGCGACATCGACAATGGTGTACTCATTTCCTACGATAAATTCACGACCTTCCATATGCTTTTCTAGCACTTCGTAGTGACGTTGTGCTTCACGTAGGTAACGGTTCACTGCGTAGTCTAGGCCTGCTGGCGCAGCATGGCGGAAGTGTACCGATTGACCAGAATATGGACCAAGACCACTCGCAATAAACATCATCCAAGAGAGCAGTTCAGCTCTATCTTCTGGCTGACCACCTAGCTTGCCAGTCTTCTCTGATAGGTACAGAAGGATAGCGTTAGAATCGAACACGCGTTGTCCTTCGTCTTCAATCGCTGGCGTTTTACCGTTCGGGTTAATCAAACGATATTCCGGCGTGTGTTGCTCGCCTTTTAAGGTATCAACAGGAACGAGTTCAAAATCTAGGCCTGTCTCTTCTAGAAACAGAGCGATCTTCATTGGGTTTGGTGTTTGGTGAAAATAGAACTTAAGCATGGGGTAACTCCTTGTATTGGTAATTCATTAAAGCACCAGTTGAACGATCGTTCAATAATTGATTTTGAATTATTTGAAGATCTTCTGACTCGCATTCCAACTCTATGTGTTGAAGACCTCGTTATTTGAGCGAGGGGTAAAATCGCGCGATTCAGTGTGTTGGATTTTAAGTTGTTGAAAAAATGAGCTTAAAGTGGTGTTTTTTGATTCGTTGCTTTATGCGGAGTTCGGATTTGTGATGGGTGGTTTTTGGCGGGATAGAGCGTATGAAATCCGCAGTCAGATATTCCAACAAAAACGTTGAGCACTGGTTCAAACCAGAATTATCTGGATGCACAGGCTTATTGGTAAGTTCAAAATCGTGATCTGCTGCCACACCTTATTCTTTTGCTGCTAACGACGGCGCAGTACAGGCTTCTGCGGATTACGCGCAGTTGGTGACTAAGCGACAAGTTGTCGACCAATTACTTCTTGATGCGTTGCAGGCGTTTAAGTCTCCGGCAAGAATTTCTCACGCGGGCTTTACGGCTAAAATGCCAAGCAACATGGAAATTGTGACTAACCGATTGTTAGAAGCTTACCAACTAGAACCTTACCGTACTGATTTGCTTATCTCGGCAGCGAACGCTCAGATCTACAACAAGAATGCAGAGCGCGCTATTGAGCTGTTTGAGCAAGCGCTGACGGTTGCACCAGACGATGTTGATCTTCATGCTTACCTTGCGGTTTGGCAGCGATTTGAAGGCAATGAAAGTGAATCCAATAAGCACATGGAGAAACTGGAAAGCCTGAACAAAGGTAAAGCAGAAGACATCAAACGCATTTTTGCTACGGTCGACCGCGTGTTAGAAACACCGTTGAAAGAGTCTGCGGATAAAGGCTTGCTTGATCATCATGGCGCGATTGTCACTTTGGGCTATGCGCTTAATCCAGACGGCTCTATGCATCAAATTTTGATTGAGCGTCTTGAGACAACATTGGCGATGGCTAAGGCGAACTCAGATGCGATGATCGTGTTAACGGGTAGCGTGCCCAAGAACCACAAGACTGAAGGTAAGTTAATGGCGGATTGGCTTATCGAGAAAGGGGTAAGCAAAGATCGCATCATCGAAGAGAATTACGCGACCAGCACGGTAGGCAATGCCTTATTCAGTAGCTACGCACTTGCTCGCCATGATATTAAGCACGCGACCATTATTAGCTCGGCAAGCCATGTTCGTCGTGGTCAAACTCTGTTTGAAATCGCTAGCTGGCAAACCGGCCCTCAGGGCATTACTTTTGATACGGTTTCTTACCCAGACAAGCCACTCGCAGATCTTAAGAAGGCGAGTGATGGTGAGCTACTAGGTATCTACCGAGATGCGCTTAGAACCTATGGTATGTGGAGCTACCGCTCTTACCCATTAGAGTCTCGCTAGGCTTAGGGTTACTTCACAGTAGGCAAAGTATAAGTTGCTAGTACAATCGAGCACAGCTAGATGGTATGCTGTGCTCCTACTTAATTTAGTGTTTCAAAGGCAAAAAAATGAACCCGATTTTAGCAATGTTGAAAGAGAACAATATTAGCGACGAGCAGATCAGCGAGCTATTCAAGACGTTGACCGAGAACCCTCTTGCAGCAATGGCGACGATCAGCCAACTTGGCTTACCACAAGATAAACTTCAAATGCTGATGGGCCAGGTAATGCAAAACCCTGCGCTAATCAAAGAAGCCGTTGAAGAGCTTGGCCTAGATTTCTCTAAGGTTGAAGCGGCTAAAGAACAACTTCAAAAATAAGCGAATTTGAATGAGCTAAGATCGAATTAGCTTAATCAAAATTCAATGAAAAGGTCGTTTAAGTTCAGCAACAGGCTGTCTTAACGGCCTTTTTTGATCTTGGTGGCGATTATTCACTTTGATCAAGTTGCTTTCAATCCCTGCTTCCCATTTTCTACTCAACGACTATTTCAACACAATTGACAGCACTTTTGCCAAACATGCGTTGCTACTGATAATTTACTTACTAGACTTAATTAACCTATGTGCGACTTGATATGTGCACCTTGATGAACAGTGTTTTTTGGATGAGGAATGCCCTGAATAGTAGGGATCATCAAACAATAGCGCTGTTTATTTATGGGTCACAACAAGAAAAAGAATAAGAGGGCACTCAAATAAGCCCTTTATTGAGCAGTGATTTTATAGGAAATGAGTTATGAAATATTTAAAGGAAACGGCTTTAGCTAGCCTTGTGTTGGCCGGGCTTGTTGGTTGTGGCGGAGACTCAGGATCATCAAGCAGTACGACACCCATTACCTTGAGTGTGAGTGATGCGCCCGTCGATGATGTTAAAGATGTGACGGTGACATTCAGCAAGGTAGCTTTACTTCCGATTCAGGGAGGTACAACGCTAGTGTATGACGTGTATAAAACGGACGAAAACGGAGATTACGTTGATGAAAATGGCGACCCGTTGCCAGACGGTGAAGATCCTATTCCATTAAGTGTCAATTTATTGGATTACCAAGGAAGCGATGCACTTCCTTTGATTGAAAACGAGGTAGTTCCAGTAGGTAGCTATAAACTATGTGTGTTTGCGAATGATGGCGATCACCCGACACATCCATCTTATGTTGTAGAAAACGATGACTCGATTCGTGAGTTAACGGTGAAAGGTAATGGCGCGTGCCCGCAAGGTGTTGGTAAAGAAGATAACGCTGGCGTGCTTTACTTTAATGATTCATTTAATGTGAACCAACAGAGTAACGATTTTGTTGTCGAGTTCGATCTTCGACGTGGCCTAAAGAACAGTTCGACTTTCCCTGATTACACTATTCAAAGAACGTCTGTAAGCCTTATCAATACGGTTGAGACAGGAAACATTGAAGGTACTGTTTCGAGTACCACTTTTGAAGCTTGTAACCCTACAAATGATAATACTTATGTTCAGTCGGTGTACTTGTATGAAGGTAATGTCGACAAAGCTGACATGGCGCCTATTGGCGGTTCCGATGAGGTGAAGCCGATTACTTCAGCATCAGTGGCAATGAATGAAGCACAGACTAACTATGAGTTCTCTCTGGGATTTATTGATCCAGGTACTTACTCATTGGGTTATACCTGTACCGCGCAACACGACAGTGATGAAGACAATGCTGATCCGGTTGCTGATGGTTTTGACATTTCTGAAGTTCAAAATAGTGTTCAGGTAGTGGTTGGTCAGGATAACCAAGTATCGTTTTAAATCTTTGACGTGATTAAGCATTCGAATAAAAACGGCCTCTCATTTAGAGGCCGTTTTTGATCATGTCACCTAGTTAGCATGAATTTGATGATCATTGAGTGTGACTCTAGGGAAGTGATAATGTAACTTTGTATCTCTTACTTTAACCTAGCGAAATGTACTCCGGCGTTGCTCATGAAATCTAGCTTAAGCATTCGATCTTACACCAAGCAATTTAATACCCATGCTCATGATGACCATCATCAACTGGTATTGCCGATCCAAGGCAGTATTAATATCGAAATGGTGGGGTATGTCGGTAAAGTGGCCGTGGGCGAATGTGTGGTGATTCCGGTAACCACAGCACATGCGTTTAAAGCGGACGAAGCAGCGCGGTTTATTGTCGCGGATATGGCTGTGTTGCCTCAGCATTTGTTAGAGCACGAGCTCTCGGTTTTCACGATAACGCCACCTTTGATGAGCTTCTTGTTGTTTGTTGAGAAGCAGCTAGAATATCAGGTCGATAGCGGTATTGAGTCATCCATCTTGGATGTGTTTTCACTGCTGTTAGAGCAACAACAAGTGAGCAAGAGCATCGACCCAAGAATCCGCGCTGTACAAAGGCTGATAGCGGATAATTACACACAACCATTATCCATTTCGCAACTTGCAGAAACGGCTTGTTTGAGCCCCACTCAATTCAAAAAACGCTTCAAAGAATGTCTGGGTATCAGTGCGCTTAAATACATCACTCGCTATCGTATGGAGAAAGCCCAAGCCTTGTTAACTCATACCGATTTACCGGTTCAATTGATTGCTGAAAATGTGGGCTATAGTGATGTGTCTGCTTTCAGTCGTCGCTTCTCTCAGCACTTTGGCATGTCTCCAAGGGCGTTTCTAGGCTCAATGAAAGACAGTCTTTAGAAACAACAATAGCGTCCTTTCGGCAAACTAACTTTTATCAATCTTCACTATTATCTATTTCAGAACTGAAAATTGGGTAATAGAAATGAATCTTGCCATCAATCGCGTTAACGAATTCCAAACGGGCACTTTAGCCATCTTGTTTGCTTCTATTTTATGGGGCACGACAGGCACCGCCGCAAGTTTTGCGCCTGATCTAAGCCCATTAGCGATTGGTGCTTTCTCTATGGGCGTCGGTGGCCTAATGCAAGCGGGATTGGCGTATCGAAAAATCCTATTCGCTTTCGACAAGCTTTTGCAGAACAAGAAGCTGTTGACGGTGAGCGCTTTGGCTTTAGCGATCTATCCTTTAGCTTTCTATTCTTCAATGAAATTATCTGGCGTGGCGATTGGAACAGTGGTTTCGATTGCTACCGCACCTTTCTTTTCTGCTCTGTTAGAGTGTCTTATTAGCAAAAAGAATAATATCAACAAACGTTGGCTCACTAGCTTTGCGATTGGTGTGGTGGGTATTGGGTTGTTGGTGTTTTCAGAATCTTCATCGACGAATGAATCCGGTGATGATCTCAAGCTGTTCGGTATTGCTTTAGGTTTGCTCGCTGGGTTGTGTTACGCCATTTATTCTTGGGCGACCAAAGCACTGATCGACAAAGGGATTAAGTCACAAGCGGCGATGGGCAGTATTTTTGGCCTGGGTGCGATGCTGTTGCTGCCAACGCTCTGGTTTACGGGGGAGAACCTGTTTTCCTCGCAGATTAACGTATTAGTCATCAGTTATCTGACGTTAATCCCACAATGCTTGGGCTATATCGCGTTCAGTTTTGGTTTACGCCACGTGACCGCGAGTAGCGCCAATCTGCTGACTCTGTTTGAACCAGTAGTTGCAGCGGTGCTTGCCGTCTGTGTTGTCGGTGAGCTGATTCCTTTTACAGGCTGGTTAGGTATGTCTCTGATTGTGTTGTGCTTGTTTATACAGTCGAAGCCATCTAAAGGAACGTTATAAGTATTTGTTTTGTTTTGCCTAATTGAAATTTTTTCATGTGTAATTCTTATAATTGAATAAAATCAGTATCTCAGTTGTGAGAGTGCTGTTACTATCGCTATCAATAGTCGGGGGGCATATACCTTATTTGGTGTTTGCTGAGATCGTTAATCGAGACCCGTTGAACCTGATTCAGTTAACACTGGCGTAGGGAACTATAAGCACTCGATCTGCGTCTGCACCCATGAAAACTTTCATGTGTTTATTGCGACTTCTCCTTCGATCGGTGTTCGTTCTCCTACGTCTTGTAAGATAGTAGGAGCGACAATGACACACAGTTCTAATTCAAAAGATTTAACGCTAAAAGCCTCAGTTTCGCAGCACTCTGCTGATGGTTCGATTCGAACAAACACTCCGATTGTATTGACGATCGCTGGTTCTGACAGTGGTGGTGGCGCGGGCATTCAAGCTGATATTAAAGCCATGTCTGCAACGGGTAGCTTCGCTTGTTCGGTAATTACCGCAATTACCTCTCAGAATACCCAAGGCGTTTCCGCCATTTTGCCTATTCCACTCGACCATGTTGCTAGCCAGTTAGATGCGGTTTTTACTGATCTCAATATCGTGGCAGTAAAAGTCGGCATGTTGGCCGATTCGCAAATCATCAAAGTCGTCGCTGATAAAATTAAGCAGTACCAACCTAAACACTTAGTGATTGACCCTGTAATGGTCGCAACCAGTGGTGATCTTCTTTTAGAAAACTCAGCCATTACTACACTGAAACAAGAGCTGATTCCGCTGGCAGACATCATTACGCCTAATTTGCCTGAAGGCGCGGCGTTAACAGGCAAGCCGGTACCTGAAAGCGAAGCTGAAATGCAGGGCATGATTGAAGATTTACGCGCACTAGGTGCTAAAGCGGTTCTCTTGAAAGGCGGCCACCTGGAGAAAGATGAAAACAGTAACGACTTACTGATTCTGCCAACCACATCTGCTCTGATTAGCGCGAAGCGTTTTCCTACCAAAAACACTCATGGAACGGGCTGCACGCTCTCTTCTGCTATTGCTTCTTTCTTGGCTCAAGGCAACAAACTTCCAGAGGCTGTCGACCTAGGTAAACAATACATTTCACGAGCAATTGCTCACGCCGACGAACTTCAAGTTGGTCAAGGTCACGGCCCTGTAAATCACTTCTTCGTTGGGCACGGTAATGTCCGTTAATACGATTGGCGTTCAACTCAGTAATGCGACTCTGCGTTACCGAGATAGCGAGCACGCGACCTTATCTGGACTGTCATTGAGCTTAAAAGCAGGCAAGTGGACAGTGTTACTTGGTCGCAGTGGCTGCGGAAAAACCACGGTATTGCGTTATCTGGCAGGCTTGTTGGACGACAAGGTGGAATGGCAGGGCACATTGGCAACGTCTGATGAATTGCCTTTAACGGATCGCATCGCTTACATGGCGCAGCAAGATTTGTTACTGCCATGGCTATCGGTTATCGACAACGTGTGTTTGAGCCATCGCTTTCAAAATTCCGCAGATAAGCATAAAAATATCGAGCATAAAAATCAGGCGTTAGAGCTACTGATTTCTGTTGGTCTGGCTGATTACGCGGATGCGATGCCGGATCAGTTGTCTGGTGGTATGCGTCAACGTGTCGCTTTGGCTCGAACTTTAATGCAAGACAAGCCAGTGGTGCTGATGGATGAGCCGTTCTCTGCGCTGGATGCGGTAACGAGACACAAACTACAGAGCTTAGCGTGTGAGATGTTGAGAGATAAAACCGTTGTGTTGATCACCCATGATCCGCAAGAAGCGGTGCGTCTGGCGGATAACTTGTATGTGTTGCAAGGCATGCCTGCGAGTGCTCACTCTTTACCTGTGCCTCACACCTCAACGCCACGAGTGCTCGATGGTGAGTGTGCCGAGTTGCAACAGGCGATCTTAGATCAGTTGGAGCGTGATTATGAATGATCTAATGCGAAGTGAAGCTGTGACTCAGTCAACGAACGTGCAGTCTAGCACTGAACGTTCAAGTCAGATGAATCCCGTTATGCGTTTGCTTATCAGCAGTGTTGTGATTCTTGGCTTATGGCAACTTGTGGTCGTTGTTTTCGAAATGCCGAGCTTCATTCTTCCGGCCCCCGCAGAAGTCTTTCTCAAGCTTATTGAACGCTACGATGTGTTACTCAAACATACATGGGTGACTGCGCAAGAGATCTTACTTGGCTTGCTACTTGGTTTGTCGATGGGGCTATTTTTCGCCCTGCAGATGTTGATGTTCGAACCGCTGAAACGCTGGTTGTTGCCTATCTTAATCGCTAGCCAAGCGATTCCTGTGTTTGCGATTGCGCCAGTATTGATGCTGTGGCTTGGTTATGGCATCGCGTCAAAAGTGGTGATGGCGGCGATCATTATCTTCTTCCCCGTGACCACTTGTTGTTACGACGGCCTACGTAATACACCGACAGGTTATCTCGATCTTGCCAAGACCATGGGTGCATCGAAGTGGCAGTTGCTGCGTTATATCCAACTACCTGCTGCGCTGCCAACACTGGCGTCTGGCATTCGTGTGGCGGTGGTGATTGCCCCAATTGGTGCGGTCGTAGGGGAGTGGGTTGGTTCGAGTGAAGGGCTGGGTTATCTAATGCTACAGGCCAACGCGCGCATGATTATCGATGAGATGTTTGCCGCCTTGTTCATCTTGGCGGTGCTGTCTATCTCGCTCTACTTCATCACAGACAAATTACTCAAAAAAGCTATCCCTTGGGAGAACCAATGATGGTTTTCTCAATAGCACTTGTTTAATAAGGCTTCGTTTAATAAAGCCTGTTTAATAAAGCTTCGCTCAACATAAGAATAATATTCAAAAGGAAAGGTTAACCGTGAAAAATACAAAATTGATAGGTGCAGTGGCACTGCTTGCTTCATTGGTTTCAGGTCATGCTCTAGCGGACTCGGAACAAAAGAAACTGACACTGATGTTGGATTGGTTTGTGAACCCGAACCACGGCCCAATTGTGATTGCTCAAGAGCGTGGCTACTTTGCTGACCAAGGCCTAGAGGTTGAAATCCAAGAGCCAGCAGACCCAAGCACGCCAGCAAAATTGGTCGCAGCAGGTAAGGTCGATTTAGCGGTAACTTACCAACCAAGTTTAACCATGGATGTAGCGGCAGGCTTGCCTCTCGTTCGTGCATCTACTCTTATCGCAACGCCACTGAACACACTAATGGTTTTGGATAACGGCAAGAACGATTCGTTAGCGGATCTGAAAGGCAAAAAGATCGGTATTGCGATTGCGGGTAACGAAGAAGCAACTATCGGCACTATGCTAGCTCAAGAAAATGTTGCGTTTACAGACGTGCAAACCATCAATGTTGGTTGGGCACTTTCATCTTCATTGGCATCAGGCAAGGTAGACGCAATTTGGGGTGGCTTACGTAACTTCGAAACCAACCAGTTAGCACTTGAAGGCTTTAAAGCAAAAGCATTCTTCCCAGAAGAGCACGGCGTACCCGCTTACGACGAGCTGATCTTTGTGGCGAATGCAAAGCAGCACGACGATGAAGCGATCAAAGCGTTCAACAAAGCACTGGAACAAGCAACAACTTACATCGTGAACCACCCACAGGAGTCATGGAGTGAGTTTGTGGCGTATTCACCAGATACGTTGAACAACGAGCTTAACCAACGCGCATGGAACGACACACTGACTCGCTTTGCACTTCGCCCTTCTGCTGTAGATATGAAGCGTTACGACGATTACGCACAGTTCATGTTTGACAAAGGAATTATCAAATCACTACCAAAAGCCGCTGACTACGTACCGACTTTTGACTAAGGAATATCATGAAATACCAAGACTTAATCCAAGCTTGTCAGCAAGATTGGCAAGACTACACAGAGCATGATTTTGTTAAAACGCTGGCAAACGGCACGCTCGCTCAGCCGTGTTTTCTGCATTACTTGAAGCAAGATTTTCTGTTTTTAAAGCAGTATGCCCGTGCTTATGCATTGGCAATTTATAAGGCAAAGACACTGGCTGACATGCGTCGTGCACTGCCTAGTGTTCATGCGCTGCTAGATTCTGAAATTTCACACCACGTGACTTACTGTGGTCAATGGGGTTTAACCGAATCTGATTTAGAAAACGAACCTGAAGACTTCGGTACAGTCGCTTACACTCGCTACGTTTTGGATGCGGGCATGACGGGTGATCTTGTCGATCTTTATGCTGCATTGGCTCCATGTTCGATTGGTTATGCCGTTATTGGTAAAGCGCTATTAGAAAGCGGTGATACTGTTTTAGAAGGCAACCCATACGCGAGCTGGCTGCAACTGTACGGCGGAGAAGAGTTCCAGTCTGGCGTGGCAACGGGCGCAGAATATTTCAATCAGCTGCTTGCTGAAATTGATATCAACAGCGAGCGCGGTCAGAACATCGTTCATATCTTTAAAACAGCAACGCGCATGGAAGTGGCTTTCTGGCAGCAAGGGCTGAACGCTCTTGATGACTCACTAGCTGTTTAAAGCGACTTCTAACGAATAAGGATCTATCGATGCTAACTGAACAAATTATTCAATCACTGCGCGATGTGCGAGCGCAGAAGCCATTGGTTGTGAACATCACCAACTACGTAGTGATGAACAATACTGCCAATGCGTTATTGGCGATTGGCGCTTCTCCTATCATGGCGCACTCACAGCAAGAACTGGCTGAGATGATGTCATTCTCTGGCGCTTTGGTGATCAACATTGGCACGCTTGATAGTGTGTGGACGCCAAGAATGCGCTTTGCGGTTGAACAAGCGAATGCGAACAGCAAGGTTGTGGTGCTTGATCCTGTGGGTTGTGGCGCAAGTACGCTGCGTACCGAGACTTCTCGTGAACTCGCACGTTTAGCGGATAAATTGATCATTCGTGGTAACGCGTCTGAGATTATCGCGTTAGCGGGCGAGCAAGCGCAGAGCAAAGGCGTTGATGCGCTAGATAGCAGTGATGCCGCACTAGGCGCAGCGCAATGCTTAGTCGCTGAATACGGTGCGAATGTGGTGATTTCTGGTGAGACGGATTACGTTGTCACTCAAGACAGCGTTGTGACGTTAAACAATGGCCACCCAATGATGCCGTATGTGACGGGCATGGGTTGTACGCTAACAGCGCTGACGGGAGCTTTCGCTGCAGTCGGTGATGACAGTGGTTTGGCTGCTGCAGCTGTGTTGGGTGTGGTTGGCGAAATCGCGGCTGAGAACTCACGCGGCCCAGGTAGCTTGCAGATGAACTTACTCGATGAGCTGTATCAGCTAGATGAAGAGACACTGATTCAACGTTTGAAGATTCAGTAGATTCAATCTAGATCTGCATTCGTAGCTTATTAAAAAGCCCTCAACACATATGTGTTGAGGGCTTTTCTATTATTGCTTCAAAACCGTATTAACTATCTCGTCGCGTTAGCTATCCCGCTATATGAGAAATTGGCTTCGTTAGGTTCTAAATCGATTTACTTGGCTCTCTAGATGATGAGCAACCTCGGTTAAGTCACTCGCGGCACCAGAAATGCTGCTGACTGACTCTTGGTTACTTTGTGCGATGGTGTTTGCACCTTGTGCATTCTCACCCAATGATTTGGTCAGACAATCTTGCTCATCGACAGATACTGCGATCTGGCTGTTGGCCTGATTCAAATCTTGGATGTGTTGGTTAATCACATGCAGGTTCTGAGAGGCTTGTTGTGCCTGAGTCGAAGCATCTGAAACCGTACTGTGGCTCTCTTTGATCGACTCTAACGCATCTTTAGCGCCACGCTGTAACGAGGTGATGAGTTCGTCAATCTGGCTCGCAGAATCTTGAGTACGCTTAGCTAGCGTTCTCACTTCATCGGCTACCACGGCAAACCCACGGCCTTGCTCACCCGCACGTGCGGCTTCAATGGCAGCGTTCAATGCCAGTAGGTTGGTTTGTTCAGAAACGCCTTTAATTACTTCAAGAATGGCACCAATGTTCATCGACTCTTTGTGTAGGTCAGTCACTTTTTGGCTGCTGACCTGCATGCTTTCATCGGCGCTGCCAATTTCATGCAGTGTTTTGTCTACTTCTTTGAGTCCCATTGCCACATTCTCGGTTGCTTGGTTAGCAACTTGAGACGCGTGGTTAGCACTTGCAGCAATTTCTGAAGTGCTGGAAGCCAATTGATCAACGGCAGAAGAGATATTGATCATTTCACTGTTCAATTGTGTTGCGTTGGTCGAGCTGTTGTTTGTCACTTGATTGAGTGACTCCGACATCTCACCAATGCGCACGCTAGAACGGTTCACTTGACCAACAATATCGCGCAGAGATTCAATCGTAATCTCCATGTTAGTCAGCAGTTCACCAATCTCATTCTTGCTCTCAATGTTCACTTCCACATTCAAGTTGCCTTGAGAAAGCTCGTTGGTGATCTGTTTAACTTGTGCGATGCCTTTAGTAATAGATCGAGTCACCAACACGGCGCTCGTCATGCCAATAACTAAAGCCACACCCGTCAGCAATATGATGATTTGAATTGAACGCTTTTCACTGGCTTGTAGCACTGGCGTGAGCGCTTGTTTCTGTTGCTCGAGAATACTTTGAGCATCCGCGACTGCAATCGCTAAGCTGTCACCAATAGAGGCGAGGGTAGCGGTTCTTTGCGTGTTCTCAATCATCTGTTGATGAACTTGCTCAAAGCCCTTCGCGTACGCTTCCCGTTGGTTAGAGAAATCTTCAATCAATTCACTTTGATAAGGAGATGATTTAAGAGACTCAATATCGCCCTCGATACCTGGCAGAGCATATTCAAAGATGTCTTTACCGGCTTCGTAGGTTTTGAGGTCGTTGTTGTTCGAGTAACTCAGTACAGTGATCTTGGCGGCGAGGAAGTTCTCCATCAACATGCCCGCATATAAGCTCGCGTTTGGATCGTTGTTATTGTATGACTCATACAACAAGCTCTGAGCCGCTTTCAGTGCGTTGGTTTCTCGTTTGACCATCTCAACGTTGACCAGCTGGTCAATGAGGAGCTCACTCTGTTTCATTGACCCATAAGCCACATCAAACGCCGCCACGCTTTCTTGCACTAATTGTAGGCTAGCTAGGCTATCGGTTTTGCTGGTGGATTGGATTAAGTTGTTGAGCAGATCATCAATCGCAAGTTTGCTTGATTGATAATTCGTTTCGTACTGTTCATCCAATGACTCTAAGTAACGTTCAGAAGCTAAACGCATCTGAAGAAAGTGCACTTGAATGTTGCTTGATAATGTCGCTTTTTGGCTGAGTTCACTGTATTGGCTAAAGCCGTTCGACAAGGTTTGAATACCTTTGTAACTCACAAAGCCTGAAATGACGAAAAAGAGCAAGCAGATGGCATAACCCAGCTTGATCTTGAGCGCTATAGAAAGGTGGCGCATAACTATCCCTATATTTACCTGATTCCTTCACTGTAGAGTATTTCATAAAACAGCGTTCTGGGCATGCTTGAAGTGAATTCTTTGTGTAATAAGTAACGCTTTAGTTAAAAGATTCAGGTTTTTCGGCATGCTTTCAACGAGTTGCGTATTTGATGGTGCGTGTGTAATTGAGCTAATTTAGTATTAACTTCCATGCACATGATGTGATTTGTCGGTAAAATAGTACAACGCCAATTTTAGACATCGACTCCAAAGGTACGATATGAACCCTTATAAGCTCTATTTAGTAACGGATGACCAGCAAGATTTAGAAACGCTTAAGTTTGTGGTTGAACAAGCGGTCGCTGGTGGCGTCACTATGGTTCAAGTAAGAGAGAAACATGGGGGTGTAAGAGCCTTCATTGAACGAGCACAAGCGGTAAAGTCGATTTTGGTTGGCTCAGGTGTTCCGCTGATCATCAATGACCGAGTGGACGTTGCATTGGCTGTCGACGCCGATGGTTTGCACTTAGGGCAATCGGATATGCCTGCAGAGTTAGCCCGCCAGTTGATAGGTCCAGATAAGATTCTTGGGTTATCAATTGAAACTGAACAGCAGTTACAACAAGCCGATAGCTTGCCGATTGATTACATTGGCCTTAGTGCGCTGTTTGCGACACCGACCAAGACAAACCTCAAGAAACACTGGGGTTACGAAGGTATTCAAATGGCGTTAGAAACGACCAAGCTACCGATTGTCGGTATTGGTGGAATTAACGAATCGAACATCCCGCAGTTAGTTGAGAGCGGTATTCATGGGTTAGCACTGGTATCTGCGATATGTCACGCTGAAGATCCAAAACAAGCGACGCGGGATCTGTTGTCTCTGATGGGAGAGTGAAGGGGTTATAGACTAGAAAACAAATGAGGTTAACCATTTGTTTTCTAGTTAAAGAACAGGCTAATAGAAAGGCTAAATTGGCCTATCGCTTGAGCTTTTAAGACAATTTATTTAATACACAGTTTGGTTTACTGAGCGCATAAAGCAACAGTACCGATGATCATAAGAACGATCGCGGCATACCAGCCGTATTGTGCGGTCTTATCAGCAACAAACACCTTAATGTAGTTGAGCTCTTCATGTGCCATTGCGATGAAGTCCGTGTAGTTAATCGATAACTCACGGCTAGCTTCTTTCAAGTCTTGCTGAAGTTTGTTGAAAGCCTCATCGATGAAACCTTTTGTTTCTGAAACAGACGGAGTAGCAACCAAAGTTAGGCTATTCCAAACCGCCATACGCGATTCATATTCGCTTTCACTGACACAATTAAGTACGCGTAAATCATACTCTCGTTTGTTACGCTCTTTACCCATTTTCTCAGGGCAAATATTTCTTAAAACGTTCACGACAAATTTTCCAAAAGGTTCATTTAGATATAAAAAAGCACTCGAAGAGCGCTCATAAACTGGGTGCGAATTAATATTCAAAAGTGATCTATTTGAAACCGGCATAAGCAACAGCAAGGCTGAGCGCTTATCTGGGTGATTTGAAGTTGGGTCAGTGGTGTTAAAGAGCGATTTGGGCCTGTCTATATTCGTTTGAAAAGACAAACCCGTTGGGATCGCAGTGTAGTTAGGTCACTTTGGGACATCAACTAGGGTGTTTTATCCACACGACAAAGATATTTATCGGCACGAAAAGCTGAAATGAGGTAGCGGTGGTGAGTTCAGCGCCGATATTGAATCTCTGAATTGACGACTTTTTCAAAAGTAGAGGGGCTTTAAAAACAGAGGAGCTTTAAAAATAGAAGAGGCTAGTTGGCTTGCCATTGATTGTATTGCAAAGAGTATCCTTCCAGCTTCTCAATGAGACTCGTAAGTACCGGGCCATTGATGTGACGGCGTGACACCAAGCATCCTACGGGAGTAATCCAGCCACCATGCTCGTGTGCAACAGGCAGAGCAACGAGTTCTCCTTTATTTATACCTTCCATTACCATCATTTCAGGCACATTTGCCCAACCTACGTTTTGTTCTACTAGGTCGATGATGGTTTTGTGAGTGTTGGCATACCAAAGCATCGAGCTTATGCCATAGGTGAACCACAGCTCACGTTGCTTTGAACTGCGATGCACACATTGGCGGTAACGCTTTAGATCTGAGTCTTGTACTACCGACATTTGGCTGAGTTCGTGGGTGGCGGAGCTAACCGTAAGAAAGCGGGCTTGACCCAGTAAGAAGAAGTCCATATCCACTTTAAGTTCACCATCCGCATAGATGATGCCAATCTGCGCTTCGCCACGTCTTACGAGGTCTTCCACATCGAAGGTTGAGGCCGTAATAATATCGAAGTGCGTGATTGGGAACTGATCGGCCAGTGAGCTGATTATCTTAATGAAATTCTTATCTATGACGCTTTCATCAACCGCAATGATCAGTTCGTGCTCATCTTCTTGTGTGAGCGATTCTACTTTTTGGTCGAAGTACTTTTGTTGGTCGAGAATCGACTTAGCGACAGGCAATAACGCTTTACCTGTGTTGGTCAAAACGGGGATGTTTTTCTCTCGGTTAAACAGCTCTTGGTCGATGGCAACTTCTAGGTTGGCGATCGACTGGCTGACCCCAGACTGAGCGCGTTTCAGTTTGCGAGCGGCGGCAGAGAAAGAGCCACTTTCACACACCGTGACGAAGACTTTTAATTGCTCAAAACTGTACATGTTATATCTCGCTCAATACCAAATGGGTTGATAACGTTCAGCCTATCACCAATCGTGATGGCTGTTAACTTTCTCTTATTATTTTCGATGACATAATCCGAACTAATTCAACCCAGACTAGATTATTTAGAGGAATGTATGAGTACTTTAGAAAGAGTGTTTCACTCAGTGTTATTTGAAGTTTTGGCCGTTACACTGTCAATTATAGGTTTAGCGATATTTACTGATCATGATGTGAATGCCTTATCAGGAACCATGATAGTTGTCGCGACAATCGCTATGATTTGGAATTATTGTTTTAACCGCATTTTTGATCGCTACTTTACGGGTGAAAAATCTCAGCGTTCACTTAAGCTGAGAATATTCCATGTCGTTTTGTTTGAAGTCGGCTTGTTAGTCGCAACCATTCCTGTGATGGCTTACTTACTCAACGTGGGATTGTGGCAGGCATTTTTGATGGATATCGGCGTTACGATTTTTATTACCATCTATGCGTTTGTGTTTAATCTGATTTACGATCATGTGCGAGCATTCTGGGTACGAAGAGCGAATTTAGCCGTTCAGTAATCTACCAAGTCAGTAAACACGAGCTTGGCCACTAACCGTTTGTTTATTCGTCATTTTGACGGAGACATTCGGTTAGTAGGCCTAGGTAACGCGGCGTTTGTTCTGCTATCTTAAAAAGGTGATAATTTGAGTTCGTGAACGAATAGATAAGGGAAAGGATGCCAAATACCCCTCAGATAATGACAGTTGTCGATAAGAAAGAAGTCGAATTGTTCGCGGAACTGTTCAAACATATTGATGGTGAAATCTACACCTTACTTCGCAGTGCCCAAATCCCTAATGATATTCTCACCAGTAATGACCATTACGATTATCTCCCTGAGACAACAGTTAAAAACGTGGTCAAGATTATGGGAGAGTCGGCGTCGAGAGAAGAGTTTTCGCTTTTTATGTGGAGCTTTTGTAAGCAAACCTATGTGCCAAGGTTTGTGGTTAAGCTAAGCCAACAGGATTCATTGAAAAGCGCGCTAGACCAATTTGGTGAGCAGCTGAAGCTCGTATCCAATGGTGCGAATGTCTATACCAAGCAATCCGGAGGCAAGTGGTGGTTGGTTCGCGAGAAGCCGTTTACTAACGCACCGTGGTTTAAGTTCGCTGAACTGTTCTCTGTTATTTTCATTAACGAGCTGCTTTCAGTATTAACACAAGGTCGTTGGAAGCCGTCTGAGGTCGGAATTCAAAATGGCGATCTCGAATGTTTTCAATCTCTACCACAAATGGGCAGTGCTCAGTTTTATACGCATAGACCGGTCACTGCCTTTGAGATCCCTGAAGACATCATGCTTGCACCGATTGTTTTACCCAAAATTGCTCAAGTATCAGATCTCACTAAGCCTTTACCTAGCTCATTCTTGAGCGCTTTTAAGCTTGTTATTACACCTTATCTCACGATGGGGAAACTCCCAATTAGCTTAGCTTCTGAGATTCTGAATATTCATGTCAGAACGATCCAGCGTCGGTTGGAAAGTGAAGGGGTGGTCTACAAAACCTTGATTGAAGAGATGGTTCTTGAGCAGGTTTTAAAATTGCTTAAGCAGTCCGATTTATCGATCACACAAGTAGGCGCGAAGATGGGCTATTCCGATTCTTCCCACTTTACCCGAGCCTTTAAACGACAGATGAACATGACGCCAAGACAGTACCGAAAAGAGCACAGCTAAAACCAGTAAGTAAAAACAGGAGCCTGCACGCAGAATTATTTATTGTCACCAAATGGCCATTTATCAACCTTGAATACTGGCAATATCACTACTAAGTTATTGAATGTGGATGAGTTGTTTTTTTTAGCGAGTTTCGCGACCAATAAAAACATCTTTGAAACCTCATGACACTCATTAGTAGTTACGGAATCGTTATGGGAAGTGGACGCCACTAACAAACGGAATCAAGGTGTAAAAATGAAAAATGCAGGCTTAAAGCTCTCTGTTGTTGCTCTTTCGTGTTCATTTGCTCTTTCTGCAAATGCCGCATCAACGCTATTTACTAACGTCGATGTGTTCAATGGTACTGAAAACAAATTGTACGAAGACCATCACGTATTAGTCGAAGATAATCTTATCAAACAAATCTCTGCGAGCCCGATCGAGGCTGGTGATGCTGTAGTGATTGACGGCGAAGGCAAAACGCTAATGCCGGGTTTAATCGAAGGCCACGGACACTTATTGCTTAACGGCGGTAACCTAAGCGACCACGAAAACAACCGAACGATTGAAGAACTGGCCGCGCGAGCGACAGTCAACGCGAACGCTGCGTTTCAATCAGGTTTCACCACGTGGCGTGATGCTGGTGGCTTGAATACTGGCTTACGTAAAACAATCGATTCTGGCATGTTGCCGGGCCCACGACTTTACACATCAGGCGCATTTATTGGCCCGACGGGTTCGCATGCCGATTTCAGTAACCTAACCACGGCTAACCAACACTTCTTTGGTTCATCAACCAGTATGGCTCGAAATAGCGTTAGCTTTAATGCCGACGGTATTACCGAAATCAAAGCCGCTGCTCGCCAAAACTTCAAGCAAGGCAATACGCAAATTAAGATCATGTCATCGGGTGGTGTTGCATCATCATTTGACCCTTGGCAGCTGAATGCGATGTCTGCGGAAGAAATTGAAGCTGCCGTGGAAATTGCTGATGCGTATGGCTCTTACGTGATGTCGCACGCCTACAGTAAAAAAGCGATCATGCGTAACTTGGATGCGGGTGTTAAAACAATCGAACACGGTTTCATGTTCGATAGCGATATCGCTGACAAGATGGAAGATAAAGACGCTTACATCACAACTAACATGACCGCGTTTTCACCTTACCTGACGCAGATCGAAGCGATCAACTCGAACCCTGCCTCTAAGCGTAAAGCGGAGTCGGCAACCAAAGCATTCAAAGACTACATATCGAACGTCAACAAGTACCAACCTAAATGGGGTTTCCACACCGACTGTGTTGGTGACGTGGTTTCTTGTATCAAACAAACTGACCATACGATCTTCCTTGCAGGTAAAGAGTTAGGCAACTTCTTCACTTTGAAAGGCATGACATCGGTAAACGGTGAGATCGTTAAGTTATCTGGCGTGATGGACCCATACCCAGAGGGCAAGTTGGGTGTGATTGAAGCGGGTGCATACGCTGATATCATTATTGTTGAAGGCAACCCACTTGAAGACTTGTCAGTGATTGGGGCAAACGAAAAATGGTTTGATGCAGAGCCGCGCAGCCCTGAAATCGACACCATTAAAGTCATCATGAAAGATGGCAAAGTCTACAAAAATACGCTGTAACTCAGTTCGACAACTTAGTTAAAAATTAAGCTTTAATGGGTGACCTATTTGGGTAGGTCACCTCTCTTCAAGGTGTTCCTTATGCAAAAAATGCTTTCTCTTATCCTGTCGGTGGCATCACTTGCGGCCGTTGCTTTACCTACTTTTGCTGAAACAGCGATGAATCTTGAGTGGCAAGACCTGAACTCAGAGTCTCACGAAATGAAAGTAGAAATGCCGGATCTCACCGATCAACAAATGCGTCTATTACAAGGTGTGATAGCAATGAGTGCATCAGAGGAAGAGCAAGCTCAACAACAGGCTTTATTATTCAAACAAACGCTAAAAGAGCAGGGTGTAGACGCAGACGAAATGATCGCGCTGCGTGATGAATACATGCAAACCATGAAAGCAAACGCCGAAGCCATCACGACAGAGTTTGATGGCAAGAAAGTGCGAGTTCCCGGTTTCATTGTTCCACTGGAATTTTCAGAAGGAATGACAGCTACAGAGTTTCTGTTAGTGCCCGTGGCGGGTGCGTGTATTCACATGCCACCACCACCTGCAAACCAGATTGTGCGCGTGTCTTTCCCTGAAGGCTTTCAGGTACAAAATGTTCAGTACCCAGTGTGGGTAGAAGGTGACTTTAGCTCGAACAAAGTGACTGAAGAGGTCTTCCTAGTCGATGGCAAAAGTAACCTCACTATGGGTTATGAAATGAAAGCTTCGATGATCGAAGACTATTATGAAAAAGAAAATTAATGGTTGTCATCAAATGACAATTTTCAATGTGAGTAATAACTAAAATAAAACTAACTTAAAAAGCACTGGTGACATGATGAACTCAAGATTCTCTAAAGTAAGTATGGCAATTGTGATGGCAGCGAGCACAATGAGCGGCGTTGTTTACGGCGCTAACTTTGAAGGCCCAGATTCTGTTGAAAATACAATTGCAGAGCAGAAAGCACAAAAGAAATCTTGGAGGGAGTCATTAGCTGAAGATGGTTTTACATTTGGTGCAGATTACTTTGCTTTGGGGCTGACCTCTGGGGATGGGGTTGGCGGCGATAGCGTTGATGCATCGTCGGGTGTGGCACGATTATACGGTTCATGGCATCTATTAGGTAAGGGCACACAGAACTCAGGTAGCCTGGTTTGGAAGGTGGAACATAGGCATGCTTATGGTGATACTGCGCCAAAAGACTATTCATTCGGCCCTCTTGGCTATGTTGGTGCAATTGGCCCTGCATACAGTGACCAAGGGTTTCGTGTTACGGACTTAAACTGGAAGCAAAAAATCAATGATGGCAAAGGGACTATTGTTGTCGGTTGGCAGGATGTAACGAACTATGCAGATGTTTACGCTCTAGCAAGCCCATGGTCTGGTTTTACTAATTTAGCATTCTCGACAGGCTCTGGTGCGATGGGCTTACCTGATGATGGTGTACTTGCGCTTTCTGCTGGTCATATGTTGGGCGAGAATTTTTATGTCGTCGGTGGTATCGCGGATGCAAATGGTCAGTCAGATGATATTTTTGATGGCTTTGATACCGCTTTTGGCAGCGATGCCTCTTACTTTACCACACTGGAATTAGGCTGGACGGCTTCGCAAGAGCAGATCTACACCGATAACTTCCATGTGACTTTCTGGGATTTTGGTGACGATACGCGCCACAGTAATAGCCTTGCTGCGGAAGGTGGCTCGGGCGTTAACTTTTCATGGAGTCAGTTCATGACTGATCAAGTGATGCCGTTTGTACGTGGTGGCTTCTCTGAAGGGGATGTTGCCCTTTACGATAAGTCGATTTCTGTTGGTATGGGTTACTTTGGATTAGGAAAACCGACCAACAACCTTGGTGTAGCGCTAAACTGGGCAGAAGTGAATGGTGACTCTTTTGCAGCTGATGCGAAAGCAATAAGCGGTAGCACAGAGCAATGGACTGCTGAGATCTACTACAACATGCAGTTTGGTGACCATTTCCAAGTAACGCCTGACATCCAGTACATAAAGGATCCTGCATTCTCCAATGAAAGCAGCGCTTGGGTGTTTGGTATTAGAGCGAGAGTATTTATCTAACAGCTCTGCTTGTTAATCGCTGAAACGTAAAGAATAGATGTAAAAAGTGAGCCTTGATAGGCTCACTTTTTTGTCTTAGGTCTGTATCAAAAGCGACTATGCTTTTTCGGCTTTGGGCGTGTCATCAAGTGCGAAGTAGATTTTTGAAACAATAATCTCTGCGACCAAAATAGTGAATACCACAGCGAAGAACGCCACCACACCATTCCAAGGCCCTGTGAAGTCTACCTTGTCTCCAAATAAGATATTGATGGCTTCCAACATCACAAACTTAGAGCCCACCAAAATCACGTAACTGGATAAACCGCGATAAATCTTAGGTGCAGTCCCCGGTTTAGATTTGAAGTAATCCGCCAGCTTATGTTCTAAGCCGATAGACAATTTGAGCAGGAGTTGTAGCAGAATCGCAGCTGCAAATGAGATGGTGAATGATTCGATATTGACGAAGTCCCAGTATTCATCAAAAAAATTAAGAACCGTTAAATCGACGAGTACCGCAAGCGTGTATCCGACAAAGAGTCGTTGGGGCGTATTAAATCCATATACTTTTTCTATATTGCTCATCTACTTCTTCCTGAGTAAAGGGTTATAAAAAACTTAGGAGTTAATCTTATAATTTTCAAACGCTTATTGTTTTATATGCGAAACAGGTCTTAAAGTCGGCTTGGCGCATTATGGTAAGTAAGGGTTTTAAGAATGATCCAAGATAAGACTCCAATTTAGACAGAGGCGCATATGATTATTCATTTTAGAATCCAAGACGTAGAAGAGCTTTGGGGATCCATCGATTTGGCAACGCTCTTGCAGTTGGAACTGAGAGCAGTATCAACCACACCGTTAACTCTCTGATTGAAATAGTTAAGTTACCAATTACACTTGAAGCATAAGTTTGAATGGAGTCAACTTAATGCTTTCACCCCAATCGCTGTATTCCTCTTCTATTGTTCTGATCTTAACTGGCCTTTTTTCATCCTCGGCCTATGCCTCAAATGAAGCGATTCAAAATCGTTTAGAGAAGATCTTCGCGGCTTCTATTGCGTTGACTGACAGTGATGCAGTTTCTATTGGCTTTGTTGATTTTGATCCTAATTCATTTATCAATTTGAACGACAATGGTTTTGGCTCCGATAAAACCATCGATACTCGAAGTCAAGTGAGTGTGGGCTCCATTCCTTATTCTTCGGTGATTAACACCGATGACCCTGATCTTGACCTTATTTGGTCTGTGCGAGGGTCTTATGCGCTTTCTGAGCAGGATATTGAAATCTCATCAGATGTGACCTCTGATCGTCGTGTGAATCCGAATAAAGACTCAGTATTAGGCCTGTATGGCTTTTTCGGGGTTCAAAATCATTTAACCCAACGTTGGTCTATCGCGTATGGCTTAGGCACTCACTTGCTCTATTACCGCAATAAATACGAATACAACAACAGCTACTCTCAAGCATTTCAGTCTCAGCTAGACGGCTACGCGCTAAATACTTCAGCATGGGCATTGATTGGTGAGCCGTCGGTAAAACTCAAGTATTTAAAGAAGCAAGAGTGGGGAAGCTGGAATGTCTCTTCTAGAGTGCGTTATTTCTATGGGACTGGATGGGGTGAAGCGAACGATGGTGATATCGGTAACCCTGAAGGGATGCGATTTATTAATGAACTAGAGTTTAGGCAAAATGTCGCGCTCGATGCTTGGTCGTTAAACAACCCTCAGGTCCACTATAACTTTAGAAGAATCGATATAGCGGGGGATTTAACGGATCCTTTAGATACACACTATTACTATGAATTTGGCGCTGGGTTGGTGTTCGATGTCCCTTATGACTCTTACTTTTTTGATAACTTTGGCATCGGCATTAACTTCAATTATGGCAGTTCACTCAGTGGTGGTAGTTTGCTCTTCTTACTCAATAATTAGCATAAGTTGTTGATCTTCAAAGTACTCATATAATTTGAATTTGTATGTGTCGTAAAATGGTAAATATCTTAATCAAAACTTAGCCATCATAGTCATTCGCCCATCACCAGAGCAAACTATGAACAAGTTAAGTTATGACCGAAAAATGCCGCTATACGTGGTGTCTGCACTTGTCCTCAATATGGCATTTAGCTTGTGGTTGCTGAGTATTGCTTCTACGCCAGCCATGGTTTTTTCGGTGTGCGCGTTGTTTTTACTTAGCACTCTGATTACCGCACGTCTTTATCGACATGAAATGGCTCAAAGCAAGAATAACTTGTCGGAAGCGATCATTGATGGTGTCGCAGGTTTTATCGTCCTCGATAGTCAATTGAGGGTCATACAAGTGAATCAACAATTCTCACGAGTTTCAGGTTATGCCTTTGACCAAGTCGAATCTCGTCCGATTTCTGATCTCTGTTTTATGAATAACAGCAGTCTAATTGCGACCATTACTCGCTCACTTAAAGAAAACCAGAGATGGAAAGGTGAGTTGAGTGGCGTAAGTCGACTTGGTGAGCAGTTTACCGTTAACGTTGTGGTAGAAAAGCTAACTGAAATTCTGCCGCACAATAACAAGTACGTGGTGACCTTTACGGATATTAGCCGACGTAAGATATTGGAGCGTCGATTAAGAATGCTGGTGGAAACGGATTCACTGACAGGGTGCTGGAATC
This sequence comes from Vibrio sp. 10N.247.311.51, assembly GCF_041467855.1. Taxonomy (NCBI): domain Bacteria; kingdom Pseudomonadati; phylum Pseudomonadota; class Gammaproteobacteria; order Vibrionales; family Vibrionaceae; genus Vibrio; species Vibrio sp. 10N.247.311.51. Next base: position 24,219 of record NZ_JBFSVK010000014.1, read on the forward strand.
GACGCCGCTTTGATAACGACTTAAAACATTATTCAAACCTAGCGGAGCGTTATGGTTACACGCATTCCTGTCTGGCGTTGATCGATTTAGATCACTTCAAGGCCATCAATGATAATCACGGTCATGACCAAGGTGATTCAGCGCTGAAAGAGGTCGCAGAACTGTTGAGAAACAATAGTCGAGACACTGACATCGTCGCGCTAGTAGGCGGAGAAGAGTTCGCTATCTTGATGCCTGAAACCAATTTGGCAGAAGCGTTTGAGGCGATGTATCGATTGAAAGAAGTGATTACCAAAGGAACAACATTGAACCTGACTGTGAGCAGTGGTGTGTCTGAAATACAGGCGCAAGCCGAAGCGACCTATCGCAGTGCAGATAAGGCACTTTACCGCGCTAAAGGTAACGGGCGAAATAGAGTGTGTAGTTCTAGCTTAGGCTACCCGACAGCTATCGTTTTAGGGTAGCTGAATATGGTGTTACCACCATTCTCTTCCCTTTCTGGAGCAACTATCTTCAGGTGGGGAAGGGATTCTGGTAGGAAGGTTTCTAGCCAGAGATTGAGCGTTGATAAATTTTTGGCGTCAGTCCTGAAACGCGCTTAAAAGCACGTGAGAAATGCGAAATGTTGGTGTAACCCAATTGGCTAGAGATGTAGGTAAGGGTGTGGCCCTCTTCCATCAGCTCACAGGCTACGGAAAACATCAGGTTCTCTTTAATTTTTCGATAGGTCGTGTTTTCGTTTTTAAGCTTACGTTGAAAGGTTCTCACTGAGAAATTAAGCAGCTCTGCCGCCTCTTCAAGCGAGAGGTCTTGCTCTTTCATATAGGGTTGGAGCAGTTCATAAACGCTGTCGGTAAAACTGGTGTGCCATTCAACGATAGCAGGCTTATTACTTAAGTCTTTAGCTGTGAGGCGAATTGGCAGTTGTAGAATCTCATCTGGGATCATCACGGCGGTTGAACTGTGGTCAATAAACAACTGGCAATTGCTCGGAACCAAGGTTTTGACGATATCGGTGTCATGCCCTTGCAAACGTAACTTGGTAGGTTGCCAAGGCGATTGAGATAAAATCGTGATCAGCTCAATGATGTAGGTGATGGCAAACACTTCGCCCCATTGGAACATAGATGAAGGCTCGTCTCGCGATGTTCGGCAAAACCAGCTCTGCCCGTGTTCGACGACGAAATCGACACTGCTGCCTGGCGAGTCATAAGCGAAGATTGTGTTGATGTGTTTTAACGAGTCGCCAATGGTTTCGAACTCGGTAAATTGATGCAAGACATTTGGGATGATTCTTCGTCTAAATGCAAGACCAAGTACATCCGTAAATCGGGAAACGCCCAATTGTGATGAGGTCAGATAAATCAATCGTTTGATGGATTCCGACGGCACAAAGTCACTCTCTGACTCAATAAGATCAGGTGGTAGGCCCGAGTCTTCGAGCAGTTTGTGTAGGTCTAACCCATAGTCAGTAAATATTTGGACTAAGATCTTGGCGTAACTGGTTTGTATAACGGGTACTTGATAAGAGCTGTTGGCCATGATCAATCAATCCTTGTGCATTGATACATAATTGGACGTGCATATCATTTACGACACTTTGTTTAGTAAATCTAACCCTATTTACTTGAGTTTTCCATGGTCAGGTTTATTTTTAAGATATTAATTTTGTTGATGTTAGTTATTGAGAAGGGAGTTCCATGTCTGAAGTTAAAGGGAACAAGCAAGACGACAATGAAGAAAGTAGCCAACCAGAGAATGGCAAGGATAAGGTAAGAAAGGTAACCAACTACCTGCTTGGGTTTGTGGCATTCACGCTGCTGTTCAGCATTGTTGCTGATCGAATTATACCGATCACCGATAATGCTCGCGTGAAGGGTTACATCGTTCCTATTAAGCCTGAAGTGTCAGGCAAAGTGCTTGATATCTTAGTTAAGCCGAATCAATTGGTTAATCAAGGTGACACACTCGCGATTCTTGATGAATCAGATTACCGAATTGCGGTGCAACAAGCCGAGCAAAATCTTGAGATTGCAGGGCAAAATGTTGGAGCTCAAACTGCCAACATCGCTTCAGCACAAGCCAAATTAACCTCTGCTCTGGTCGAGAAACAAAACACTCAGCTACAAGCCAAACGTGTGTTGGAAATGGCTGAAAAAGGTGTGATGTCTAAGTCGGATGCTGATGAGGCGAGAGCGGCATTAGCAACTTCTCGCGCTGGTGTGACAAACGCTGAAGCGGATTTGGAGCGTGCCAAGCAGCAGATGGGTAAAGAGGGTGAAGAGAACAGCCAAGTGAAAGCGGCATTATTGGCGTTGGAACAGGCTCAGCTCAACCTTGAACGTACCGTTATCAAAGCACCGACTCAAGGCGGTGTTTCTAACTTTAGCCTTTCTGAAGGCTTCTATGCTTCTGCAGGACAAGCGATCATGACGTTTGTATCCACAGAAGACATCTGGATCGAAGCTTATTATCGTGAAAACAGCTTAGGTAATGTTGCGGTGGGTGATGAAGTGGAAGTCGCGCTTGATTTTGCTCCGGGTCAAATTGTCAAAGGCCGTGTCAGCAGCATCGATTGGGGTGTGGATTGGGGGCAGAACGATCAAGCGGGTAAGCTTGCTCAAGCTAGCCAACAAACGGGCTGGTTGCGCCAGACTCAAATGCTTCCAATCACTATCGAATTTGAACGTGACACCATGCAAGGCATGTTACGTGTCGGTGGTCAGGCAGATGTGATTGTTTATAGCGGCGATAACTTTGTTTTCAATGCGATAGGCAAGCTTTGGATTCGATTTATTAGCGTATTGTCTTATGTCCGATAAGCCCGTACTCGACCAACAAACACAGCAACGGATCCTGCGATATACCGTCGGGGTCACGTTGGCTGTCTTTTTGGCGGCGTGGATTAACTGGCCACTTGCGTTCGTCGCACCGGTATTCACCGCTAAGTTTTTAATCGACAAACCTAATTTGCATAAAGAAACCGTTTACGAGCTTTTGTTGGCGGTGGTTGCCACTATGGCGTTAGGTTTGTTGTTGTCTCGTGGTATTACGCATTATCCCATCCCTCTGTTGATATTGGTGGGTTTGATGATGCTGTGGGGCTATTACTTGTTTGTTGACCCTAAATGGAATCTGTTCGCTACCGTCTTATTAATTGCTGTATTGATGCTGCCATTCATGGCGATTGATAACCCAGGTGTTTCTGTACTACTGGCATCAGGTTTGGCAACCTCGGGTGTGGTTTCAGTCATGATCTTTGCTTTGGTACATGTGTTTTTCCCTGAACCTAAGTCAGAGTTTTCCGGTTTTGCGGCAGCGCCACTTGATAAGAAGCAGCGTTGGTATGCGGCCTTTAGGGCGATGATTATCTCTTACCCTGTTGTGTGTTTTTTCTTTATTTTTCAAATCTCTGAAGCGTTACTGACAATGATGTTTATTGCATTGTTATCGTTAATGATTACGTCAGAGAAATCGATAAAGTTGAGTGCGTTTCTGGTGATCAGTAATGGTATTGGGGGCTTGTTAGCGATTGCGGCTTTCTCAATTCTTTCTATTGTTCCTAATATTGTCTTCTATTCTTTGTTTATTGGTTTGATCGCCATTCTTATGGCGACCAAGATATATACCGTTCCAGAAAAAGCGCCGATTTTCGCGACTGCATTCAGTACTTTATTAGTGCTGGTCGGGAGCACATTGATGAGCTCAGGCGATATCGACAGCAACACATTTATACGCATATTCCAATTAGTGTTGATTGGAATTTATATGATTTTGGCTTCGCTCTTCCTTGAAACTAGGAATTGGAAGTTTTTACAAAACCAGACTTAATTTTTGCCCTAACAAGGACGTCCCATGAAGTTAACCGATGATTTTTCTAAACAGGCGATTGATGCCGCAATAAAGATTGCTGCCATTGCGATGCTAGTCTATTGGTGTTTTTCAATTCTACGCCCATTCATTCTATTGGTAGTGTGGGGTGCGATTATTGCGACTGCGCTTTATCCAGTAGCGGTGGCGATTTCAAATAAAACCGGAATGTCGAAAGGTAAAGCCAGCGCATTATTGAGCTTTATTGGTGTGTTGTTGCTGTTGATTCCTTTAGTCGCTCTTTCATCAGGCATCTACACCAGTGCATCCGACTTAATGACAGGGCTTCAGGACGGAACCTTGTCTCTGCCGAAACCAAAAGAGTCCTTACAAGAGATCCCGTTCATCGGTGAAAAAGTGTATGCCGCCTTGGTTCATGCCTCTTCAAATATTGAGGGGGTGTTTATTAAGTATGCGGAAGAACTTAAGGTATTTGCTACTAAAGCGGCTTCGATATTAGGTTCTCTTGGCGGTGGCTTTATTCAATTTATTATCTCGACCATTATTGCTGGCGCATTTATGAGTAATGCCGACAAATGTCAAACGGGTGTAACGCACTTAGTGGCTCGCTTAACGGATGGCAAAGGTGTTGAACTGGTGCAACTGTCTAAGACAACGGTACGCAGCGTAGTTCAAGGTGTGATAGGTGTTGCTGTCATTCAGTCTATTATGTCAGCAATTGGTCTAGTCATTGCAGGCGTACCTGCTGCCGCGTTATGGGCGCTGGCGGTATTGTTAATTGCAATTATTCAACTTCCACCGATTCTGGCTCTGTTACCTGCAATTATCTACATGTTCAGCGTTGAATCAACGTTGGCTGCTAGCTTGTTCTTGGTGTGGTGTATTCTGGTGAGTGGTAGTGACGCTATCTTGAAACCTGTACTACTGAGCCGCGGTTCTCATATTCCAATGCTGGTTATTTTATTGGGTGCACTTGGCGGAATGGCCATGTCAGGAATTGTCGGTTTGTTTGTCGGTGCAGTTGTCCTGAGCTTGACCTATGAGCTGATGATGGCGTGGCTTGGGCTTGAAGATAAAAACCAAGAAGAAGCTGAGGCAAAGCAAGCAGAGACCGAGGAGGAATAGATGAAGGCAGTCTCGAAAGACGACAACTTCTACTTCTTATTTTATGCATTGTTGGTGTTGTTTTTTGGTTGCGCGGTGATGCAGCAGTTTTATCCGCAAGGCCAAAAAACGATTCTATTTTTGATCATCATTACCTTAGCGGTTTCGATTGTCGGCATTCATAAAGAGCGTTCTTTGTATCGCTCTTGGTATGGGTTGTTGTTAATAACCGCATCGGTGTCGGGTGTGTTTTCTTTCTTAGAAGGCTACAACCTATCGATTGTTACACTAACTGCCTTGGCCATCTTTCTGTTTTCACATATTTACTCGGCTTTAAGGCAGGTAATACAAGCTAAAACCGTCACACCCAATCACATCATAGGTTCCATTTGTATTTATTTGCTATTGGGTTTCGCGTGGTCGACTATCTATCTGTTAATTTTAGAGATCTTCCCAAACGCATTTAATGGTTTAGAAGAACAAATTTGGCTAACAAACTTGTTTAATGCGATGTATTTCAGCTTTATCACTTTGACAACGGTAGGGTATGGAGACATTTCACCCGCTTTACCGATTGCTCAATTTTTTGTGTTTATGGAATCGATAATTGGTAGTTTTTACTTGGCCATCATGGTGGCGAGTTTGGTGAGCATTCGACTTGCACAGTCTCAGTCCCAATAGATCATTTACAAACAAGCCTAGCAATTGTGAGTGACCCCATAAAGTTGGACAAGTCTATTTGATGAGGCTAAGTAGCTCTTTTACTATTTGTGATAGTAGAATTTTATCTTGTCTGGTTTCTACATTAAGGCGTATTAATGGCTCGGTATTGGACTTTCTTAAGTTGAAGCGCCATGTGCCCATATTGACGCTGATCCCGTCTGTGTGATCGATCTCAACGGCATTATCTCGGTAGTGCGATAACACGCAAGCCATGACCTGCTCTGGGTCTGATACTCTTCGATTGATCTCCCCGGAAGAGGGGAATCTATCTATACTGGTACTCGTCAATTGGTGAAGAGATTGTTGAGTTTTCGACATTAGTTCGATAACCAATAGCCAAGGAATCATGCCTGAATCGCAATATCCAAAATCACGAAAATAATGGTGCGCACTCATTTCGCCACCATAGACGGCATTTGTTTCACGCATCTTCTCTTTAATAAGTGCGTGTCCTGCTTTAATTCCAATCGCTTTTCCACCATGCGTGTTAGCGATTTCGATTGTGTTCCATGTCATGCGCATATCGTGCAATACAGTCGCGTTAGGCTGTTTGACCAAGAATGCTTCAGCAAGCAACCCGACAATGTAATAACCCTCTATGTAATTGCCTTGCCCATCAAAGAAAAAGCATCGGTCGAAGTCTCCATCCCAAGCAATTCCAAGGTTGGCAGAATGCTCTAGAACGGCATCTCGAGTGACTGCTTGGTTCTCTCTAATTAAAGGGTTTGGAATACCATGTGGGAAGTTTCCATCAGGGGTATGATGAACCTTGATGAAGGTGATAGGGGCACCGAGTTCGTTAAATTTATTCTCTAAAGCATCAATGATATGTCCTGCAACGCCGTTTCCTGCGTTAACCACAATCTTCATTGGCGAAAGCTCAGAAGGTGATATATACGAGAGTAGGTGGTCTACATAAGGGGCGAGAATACTGGTCGATCTACTAGAGTTACTTGGTTGTGCATGAACGAACGGTAAATTGCAGTTAAGCTCTTGATTAAGTTCTTCAATGCGTCGTTTTATTTCATCTAAACCACTGTCTTTACTGATAGGGCTAGCGTCTACTCCGACCAATTTCATGCCGTTGTAATTGATTGGGTTGTGGCTAGCTGTAATTTGTATTCCGCCAATCGCTTTTAGGTAACGAGTCGCAAAGTAGACCTCTTCAGTGCCAGTCATACCTAGATCAATTACGGTAACCCCTGACTCGATCAAGCCTTTGGTCATGGCTTCTTGTAATGACAGGGAGGTTTTGCGGTTATCACGACCAATCACTACCTGCGCCAAGCCATCAAGTGAGGTTTCAGGCTTAGCGGACAGGACGTATTCGCCAAATGCCTTACCGAGCAGGTAGGCGAGTGGCTCATTGATTTGCTTACCAATGACGCCGCGGATATCGTTGTTCTTAAAGCTGCTCAGGTCTAATGTTGGTTTCATCGATTTGTCGCTGCTTTATTTGGTTTGGTTGTGCTTTGATAAGTGGACTTGTTGCTTGCTTATGTCTCGCCCATAGCTGTCTTGATATCGAATGATGTCGTCTTCACTTAAATGACTGCCTGTTTGTACTTCAATCATCTCGAGTGGGAGATCCCCTGGGTTCTCTAGGCTGTGAATATGTCCTAAAGGGATGTAAGTGGATTGATCTTCTTCAACCAGGTAAGTTTTCTCATCGTTGGTCACTTTCGCAGTACCCGCCACGACTACCCAATGTTCCGCTCTATGGTGGTGCATTTGTAACGACAACTTGTGACCGGGTTTTACGGTGATACGTTTAACTTTGTCGCGCTTGCCTAGGTCTATAACATCGTATTTACCCCAAGGTCTAAACACCTCACGATGATGTACATGTTCTGTGCGACCCGCTTGATTTAGTTGACTGACAATCGATTTAACACCCTGAACCTTGTCTTTTTTCACAACCAATATAGCGTCTTTGGTTTCAACAATAATCAGGTTATCAACGCCTACCGTAGCAACCAACTTGTTTTCAGCATGGATGTAGTTGTGCTGAGAGTCGACGGTTAACACATCACCTTCAATGACGTTATTGTGCTCATCTTTTTCGCTTACATCCCAGATCGCGGACCATGAGCCAATATCGTTCCAGCCGACATCCATCGGGATCACCGCGGCGTGTGAGGTCTTTTCCATCACGGCGTAATCGATTGAATCACTCGGACTGCTTTTGAATGCTTCAGCGTCTATACGGATAAAGTCGAGGTCGGTATTTTGCTTTGCAAGAGCGAGTTTACAAGCCGCTAATATCTCAGGGTGGTGTTCGGCGAGTTCTTCAACATAGCGTGATGCCTTAAACATGAACATGCCACTGTTCCATAAGTATTGTTCTGAGCGGATGTACTCTTCTGCTGTTGCTGTATCTGGCTTTTCTACAAAACACTCTATGGCGTAGGCATGATTGATTGGCTGCTCTGTCCCATTAGTATCAGTTTGAACACTGGAGGAAAGAGGCTCTCCCTGCTTGATATAGCCATAACCAGTCTCTGGGGCGTCAGGTGTTATGCCGAATGTCACCAGTTTGCCTTGTTTTGCATAATCAACACCACGACTAATCGCTTGTTGGAATTCAGAGGTTTTCGCGATGTGATGATCAGCAGCCAGCACTAACAAGATAGGATCGGATGCGCTTTGTTCATTAAGCGCTGGTTTACTTAAAGCCTTTAGGGCGGCAAGCGCAATAGCTGGGGCTGTGTTTCTACCGACTGGCTCTAACAGTATTCCACTGTGTTGGATATTGGATGCCCGAGCTTGTTCAGCGGCAATAAAGCGATGTTCTTCATTACAGATAATGAATGGGGCATCGCATTTACTATCCATCAAGTGCTCTTCAAGACCTTGCAGGCGTTGAAGCGTTTGCTGAAGCATTGACTGTTCACCGGCAATATTGAGAAATTGCTTAGGGTAAAGCTCGCGAGACAGTGGCCAGAGACGACTTCCGGAGCCGCCGGCTAGAATGACAGGTAAAATCATAGCGTGGTAATTAGGTGCATTTGAATACTTGCGCCATGTTACCACGCTTCACTCTGTTTATTTATCGATAACCAGTTTACTTATCATTAACCAACTTACTTCTCGACAATCAATATGGGCTTGGCTATTGATGACCTTCCGGGGCGGAAGTGATCATACTTTGAGCCTCACCAAGAGCGTGAGTTTCACCAAAGCCCTGAGGATCGATTTTGAGTGTTTGTGTTGGGAAGGCGATATCTGCATTGTGCTGATGAATAATCGCTAACACTTGCAACAGGACATCTTGTTTAACTTCGTGGTATCTCACCCAGTTGACTGTTTTTGTGAAGGTGTAGATAAAGAAGTTAAGTGTTGACGGCCCAAACTTATCAAAGTTAACGATCAGCGTTTGTTTGGCATCGATATCTGGGTGCGTTTCAAGCATGGCTTTTACGTCATCCACGATCAGAGCCAGTTTGTTTGCATCTTGGTAACGCAGCCCAAAAGTCTCATTGATTCTGCGGTTCAACATTCTTGATGGGTTCTCGACCACAATGTTACTGAACACAGAATTCGGTACGTACAAAGGACGTTTATCAAAGGTACGAATGATGGTCATACGCCAGCCTATGCGTTCTACAGTGCCTTCGATTTGACGATCGGGAGAGCGTATCCAGTCGCCGACTTTAAAAGGGCGATCGAAGTAAATCATCATGCCACCGAAGAAGTTCGACAGTAAGTCCTTAGCCGCTAAACCGACGATCAAGCCACCAACACCACCAAAGGTAAGTAAACCGGAAAGGCTGAGCCCAAACGCCTGCATGATGGTTAGGCCGCCCATCACCATAAAGAACAAGCGAGCGACTTTCGCTATAGCTTGCACTGTGGTTTCGTCTCTGGTTTTTTGCTCTAAGACATACGCTTCAGTGTTAGTGATCATTCGTAAGGTAAACCAAACGAAGGTACAGATAATCAATATGTGCTTAAGAGTTTTTAACCAGTTGATTTCATTACCAAACTGGTCTTGAAGGATTAGCCCGACAGATACTGTAGCAGGCCAACACCAAAGTAATGTGCTGACTGGGGTTTTCAGTGCTTCTAGTAGCAAATCATCCCAGTGGAAAGGGGTTTTCTGAACCAGAATTTCTAAGCGATTATGGATAATTCGCCAAGCTACCCAAGCGAGAAAACTCGCAATAGTGATGAATAGGACGCTGTTTGCCCAATCACTATGGCTCTGGTTGATGTAGGCTTGTACTTGGGTTATGAATTCATTCATTGTGTGTGCTGCCGCAGAAATTATGAATTGGAAATTAGCAGAAACTCGAGTTGTTCTCTACCTTTATAAATCAAGCGATTATGACAATAGTATAACCTTATTCTTGCAGAACTAACTTTTTTTGAGATAGAAACTAATGTAGGTTTGGCTATCCCGTGTAATTAAAATTTCTAAACAGGATTTCAAATGAGCGACAAACAATATGCAGTTATCGGTTTAGGGCGATTTGGTTTATCTGTTTGCAAAGAGCTACAAAGTTCAGGCGCACAGGTACTCGCCGTCGATATTGATGAAGAGCGAGTGAAAGAAGCGGCGGCTTTTGTTTCACAAGCGATTGTTGCGAACTGTACAAGCGAGGAGACCGTCAAAGAGTTAAGACTCGACGATTACGACATGGTGATGGTGTCGATTGGCTCTGATGTTAACTCCAGTATTCTTACTACGCTGGTGGTAAAAGAGTCAGGCGCAAAAGCTGTTTGGGTTAAGGCGAACGATAAGTTTCACGGCAAGATTCTCTCTAAGATTGGTGCTGACCATATCATTATGCCTGAACGAGATATGGGCATTCGTGTTGCGCGTAAAATGTTGGATAGACGCGTTCTTGAGTTTATCGATCTTGGCAGCGGTTTAGCGATGACGGAGATTGTTATTGGTTCCAATTTGTTGGGTAAGAAACTTGGTGACCTTAAGCTGTGTAAAGAAAATGGTGTTGAGGTACTTGGCTTTAAGCGAGGACCGAGCCTCACTAAAGCACCAGAACTGGATGTGAGTTTAGAAATTGGGGATGTGGTGATCATCGCTGGGCCGAAAGAGACCTTATCTAGAAAGCTACGCAATTGGTAATTGGCAATAAGGTAACAGTATGAATTCGTTAAAACGAAAAGGTACTTTCTACACGCTTAAGAGTGATAAAAAGCCACGTAAAGGCTCTGAACCTAAGATTATCCTTACGAGTTTCTTAGGCGTACTTATCCCCTCTGCAATATTGTTGACGATGCCTGTATTCTCTGTGACAGGCCTAAGTTTTACGGATGCACTGTTTACAGCAACCTCGGCGATCAGTGTGACAGGATTAGGTGTTGTCGATACTGGTGAGCATTTCACCTTGGCGGGAAAAATCTTATTGATGTTCTTGATGCAAGTCGGCGGGTTAGGGCAGATGACGCTATCTGCGGTACTGCTTTACATGTTCGGTGTTAGGTTAAGCCTTAAACAACAAGCACTCGCGAAAGAAGCGCTTGGCCAAGATCGTAAGATTAACCTTCGCAAATTAGTTAAGAAGATCATCATCTTTGCATTAGTCGCTGAATTTATCGGTTTTGTATTGCTCTGCTTCCGCTGGGTACCTGAGATGGGATGGCCAACGGGTAGCTTTTATGCGCTTTTTCATGCGATATCAGCATTCAATAACGCAGGTTTTGCACTGTTTTCAGACAGTATGATGAGTTTTGTTGATGATCCATTGGTGATCTTTACCTTAGCGGGTCTGTTCATTTTTGGTGGCTTAGGTTTTACGGTAGTCGGCGACCTATCGAGTAACTGGCGTAAAGGTTTTCGACATCTTCATTTACACACCAAGATTATGCTAACCGCCACTCCGACTCTATTGCTAGTGGGTACGGTATTGTTCTGGCTGTTGGAAAGAAATAACTCAGCAACCATGGAAGGGCTATCGACTCAAGGACAGTGGCTAGCCGCATTTTTCCAGTCGGCAAGTGCTCGTACTGCTGGCTTTAATAGTGTGGATTTGTCTCAGTACACTCAGTCTGCATTGTTGGTAATGATTGTACTGATGTTGATTGGTGCAGGTTCTACCTCTACAGGTGGTGGTATTAAGGTTTCGACCTTTGCAGTCGCCTTTGTCGCAACATGGACCTTCCTACGTCAGAAAAAGCATGTAGTGATGTTTAAGCGAACCGTAACTTGGCAAGCGGTAACAAAGTCATTGGCCATTATTGTGGTAAGTGGGGCGTTATTAACCACCGCGATGTTTTTGTTAATGCTTACTGAAAAGGCAGCGTTTGATCGAGTCATGTTTGAGGTGATTTCAGCCTTTGCAACGGTTGGCTTAACAGCCGGTTTAACCGCAAACCTGACTGAGCCAGGTAAATACATCATGATTGTTGTTATGGTGATTGGACGTATCGGTCCTTTGACCTTGGCTTATATGTTAGCTCGCCCAGAACCTTCCTTGTTGAAATACCCAGAAGACACGGTGTTAACGGGTTAATAAGATGAACAGGCTGATAAATAAAGCTCTGTAAATGGAGCTCTGTCAATAAAAACAAAGCCAGCGATATGCTGGCTTTGTTGTCATAGGCTGTTCGTTAAATGCTGAATGCTTAGCCCTCAAACATCTCAACGTATTCCTCGTAGCCTTCTTCTGTTAATTTATCCGCTGGGATAAAGCGCATTGCGGCTGAGTTCATGCAGTAACGTAACCCTGTTGGTTTTGGACCATCTTTAAATACATGTCCTAGGTGGGAATCGCCAAACTTACTGCGAACCTCTGTTCTTGGGTAAAGCAGCTTGTAGTCAGTAGTTGTAACGACATAAGCTTCGCTGATTGGCTGTGTAAAGCTCGGCCAGCCTGTACCTGACTTGTATTTGTCTTTTGAAGAGAACAATGGCTCCCCAGTTACGATATCAACGTAAATACCTTCTTGCTTGTTATCCCAGTATTTGTTGTCAAACGGGCGCTCTGTTGCATCGTCTTGTGTTACATCGTACTGCAGTGAGGTTAGCTTCGCTTTGATCTCTGCATCAGACGGCTTGACGTAGGTCTTAGCATTAGCTGTCGCATTTTTGCTGTCGATGATCTGACGGATAGTTTGTGGATTCTCTTTTCTATCGTCACCGAAGATCTTATCTAGGTACTGATCGCGGCCGGAAGCATAGCGGTAGTAGTTATAACGAACTTTACTCTTCTTGTAATAGTCTTGGTGGTAGTATTCCGCTGGCCAGAATTTTTCAAATTCAATCAGTTCTGTTTTTAGTGGTTCACCAAAGATATTAGCTTTGTCGATCTCCATCATGAAGTTCTGAGCAACATCTTTTTGTGCTTGGTTATGATAGAAAATAGCTGGTCGATAATGACGGCCTCGGTCTACAAAAGAGCCTTTGTCATCGGTTGGGTCGATGTGTCTGAAGAATTGGTCAAGAACCTGTTCATAGCTAACAACATCAGGGTTGTAAGTCACGTTGATCACTTCGATGTGACCAGACTTGCCTGAGGATACTTGTTTGTAGGTTGGGTTTTCTAGTTCACCACCAGAGTACCCAGAGATAACGTCGGTGACGCCTGTCAGCTTTTCTAGGTCGGATTCTGTACACCAAAAACAACCACCAGCCAGTGTCGCGATTTCACTTTTACCTGAATTAGCTGTTTTATCCATTGTATTGGCAGTGCCAGTCTGGCTTACAAACAGCGAAATCAGTGGTAGCGCAACCACGAGTGATACCAATATTTTAGATAATTTATTCATAGATACCTCATCTTGACGTTCTTCTCATTCGATTTTGAATGTACGAATAGAGACAGGTTTTAGATGGAAAAAATTGCATCATTCATGAAAAAAATATGTCATTGAGAAAATCTTGCTCATAAATGCCGCCAGTAGTAGGGTGTAGGCATTGATGTAAAATAATAGATAATGATGACGTTTTCGTACATCTAAGGATCAACATGCAAGCAGAAGTTAAATGGGTCGAAGGCTTTAAATTCCTAGGTCAATCTCAATCAGGTCACTCTGTCGTGATGGATGGAAGTGGTGGTGCTACTGCGCCAAGCCCGATGGAAATGGTGTTAATGGCTGCTGGTGGTTGTAGCTCTGTTGATGTGGTTGATGGTTTGAAATCTGCAGGCCAGAACATCACAGGCTGTAATGCAAAACTTGAAACAACACGTCGTGAAACCGCGCCAAAAATCTTTACCGTGATTAATATTCATTTTGAAGTATCGGGTGACAACCTTGATCCTGAGCTTGTTGCTAAAGTCTGTGCGGATTCATTAGAGAAATACTGTTCAGTATGTCTGATGCTCGGTGCTGGCGTAGAGATGACCCACAGCTGGGAAATCGTTTAGCCTTCTGATTGTATACCTTGGCGATAGGCTAATGTTTACGGCTTACGGTGTATGAGTAGAGCCAGACAAAGAAAAGGGCGGAGCACTTTACAGTGTTCCGCCCTTAATTATTCTCGCTAGAGTAGAGTGCTATTATTCAGCTGTTTCTACAATAACTTCTTCCATTTGCGCTTCTTCTTGGTATTCGAAGCTTGGGATTGTTGCGTCAACACGACGGTTTTGCGCACGACCCTCGGCAGTATCGTTTGTTGCTACTGGGTTTTCTTCACCTTCACCTGTAGCCGTAATACGGTCTGCTTCAATACCTTGCTCTTCGATGTATGCAGCTACAGCGGCAGCACGTTTCTTAGAGATCATCATGTTGTACTCAGCTGCACCTGTTGAATCGGTGTGGCCAACGACATTGACTGACGATTGAGGGTAAGTTTGCAGCACTTCTACTAGTGGCATTAGAGCAGTTTCACCCTCAGTAGACAGTTCAGTGCTGTTTGTCTCAAACATGCCTTGAGAGAAGCTTTCAGTTTGCGCTTTAATTACAACAGTCTCTTCTTCAACCACAACGGCTTCCGGTTCTGCAATTGGTTCAGCTGGAGCCTGTGTTACCGCTGCCGCAGTAGCTACTGTTGCGGCTGAAGCTGTCGTGTTACCTGTACCGAAATTGTAGCTTAGACCAATGGTAACAAGGTTAGAGTTAAGGTCTTGGATAATCTTATCATCAAAATCATCGAAGTATTGGTATTCCACTCTCACTGCCCAGTCGTCGGCAAACTGTTTCTCAGCACCGATACCTAGAGCCAGTACAACATCGTCTTCATCATCGTGCATGATGTAAGCAGGACCTGCTTTGAAGAAGATATCAAATTGTTGTTTAATCGCTAGTCGATACATTGGGCTCAAAGAAATGGCTACGATAGAATCGCTGTATCTTTGAGTCGCTCCGTTGTTGTTAAAGTTGGTGTCATAATCACCTAAATAATCTGCATTCAATTCTAGAGCAATGTTATCGGTAAAGTTGTAACCACCGTAAATACCGCCAGCAACTGAATCATCTTCACAATCAACGTTGTCGACACAAGCGCTGTCTAGCCACCCCATGCCAACTTTTGCGCCTACGTATGTCGTTGCGGCAATTGAAGGAGCAGCAGCGAAACCTGAAGCAGCTATTACTGCACACATGATTTTTGACAGTCTTTTCATAATCTTATCCTTGGATTAACTCTTATTGTTATCTGAATGAGCCTTTAAAGCGACGACTTACTGATTGGGACACTGCAGCAGTAAGTCGTTCAAGGCTTAGATTCAGGTCGAACCTATCTTGGAACTGTTTTTACATTGTTAGTGTAGTTGCTTATTGGGGTCAATGAAGTTGTTAAAATTTATATATTTAAGGTGCTATTTACAGAGGTTTTTGTCAATTAATTGTTGTCTCAAATATTGGAAACGAAGAAACCTCGTATCATTTTTAGGTGATACGAGGTTTCTTTTTGTGTGTGCGGATTATTGGGCTATAGGCCCTGATTTGCGGAAGTTACAGGAGTTATGGGCGCTCACCGGCTAACAAACGTTTTTCAATATCTGCAATCACACCTGGTAGGTCTGCAATGGTATCGATTAGGTAGTGTGGGTTTGATTTGTTTAGCTTAACGCTTGCTTTTTCACGTGCAGCCGCAAGTGTTGTCTCGTCTGCATCTAAATATTCTTGATACGTTAAGCCTGCTTCGTTCCCCGATAATACAAGTCCAACCGTCCACATGCCTGCGTTGTGACCTTCATCGATCCCTGGTGCTGCATCGTCTACTTTTACACACGCAGCAACGCTAGTTACACCTAGGTCGATTACGTTTTTCAGTGCCATAAATGGAGCAGGGCGACCACCTTGAGGTAAGTCATCGGTCGCTACCACGTTATCTGGTCGGTAACCGTAATCTGCAGCGGCAGGAATTAAAACATCCATCACTTCACGTGGGTAACCTGAACAAGAGCCGATCTTCACGTTCTTCTCTTTTAGGTTATTGACCACTTCTATCGCATTCAAAATAGGTGCTGCGTGATCGGCTACTTTCGCTTTTTGAAGAGGCATGAATGCCGCGTAGAGCGCGTCAACGTCTTCACTTGTCATCGAGCGTCCAAACTGAGCCTTCCAACGAGCGTCAACAGCTGGAATTCGACCCACTGCTTGGATGTGGTCCCATTTGCCGATCCCCATAGGTTCACGCGCTTCTGCTAAGTCGATATCAAAGTCGAAACCTTGTCTGAATGCTTCAACGAAAATACTGGTTGGAGCAAATGATCCAAAATCAAGGATAGTGCCAGCCCAGTCAAAGATAACCGCTTGGATAGGTGATGTTGTGTTCATAGTCGTGTCCTATTTCTGTTCTCTCCCAGCTCAAGTTGTTCTGGGAGATGAATGATTGTTTTAAGTTATTGGTTAGATGATGGTTAAAGGTACTCAAAGTCTTTGCAGACTTTTGCTATCGCTTTTTCGAATACAGACAAAGCGACTTCTAGTTCGCTGCGGCTGATGATCAATGGCGGGCTCAACTGAATCACATTACCTTGTGACACCTTGAAACTCAGGCCATCGTTGAGACACTGGTAAAGTACTGCTTCTGCTTCATCGAACGCTCGGGTTTTGGTGATATGGTCAGTGACCAACTCCACGCCCCAAAGCAGGCCGATGCCGCGAATGTCACCAATGACTGGGTACTTATCTTTCATTTGAAGCAGCTGTTCACGCACGAATGCGCTGTCCGCTTGTACTTTTTCAAGTAGGTTTTCTTGCTCAATCACTTCCATGGTGGCGAGTGCTGCCGCGCAACCAATTGGGCTTTTTTCGTGGGTGTAGTGACCAAGAGAAACTTGCGCTGAGGTGTTGTATTTGTCTTTAGTGATCATGGCTGCGATTGGCACTAAGCCGCCGCCAAAACCTTTACCGATACAAAGAATGTCAGGTTCGATATCAAAAGCTTGGTGAGTGAACCATTCGCCACTGCGACCCATACCGTTTGGAATATCGTCGATGATCAACATGACGTTATGCTTATCGCAGATCTCACGGATGCGCTTCCAGTAAGCTTTGCTTGGTACTTGAACGTCTGTGTTACGCACTGCTTCGGCAATGAAGGCACCAATGCCACCTTCTTTTTCAATCACATATTCTAGGTAATCGGCGTAGTGCACATCACATGCAGCTTCACTTTCACCGCCTGCGTTTTGCCCACGAAGCGGGAAAGCACCACGATAGGAAATCGCTGGTGGAATGCGTTCTACGCCAGCCATTAATGGCCCCATGCCTTCGCGGAAACACGCTTCGCCACCCACTGAAATTGCATCGAGTGACGCGCCATGGAATGAATCCCACAATGACACTACTTTGAAATTGTTGGTGACATGTCGAGCTAGTTTGAGCGCCATGCCGATCACTGATGTGCCACCGGGAGCAAACAACACGCGATTCAAATCACCACCGCAGATCTGTGTGAGTTTTTCAGCGCACTGAACGGCAGTTTCATTGGTGAAGCGACGTGGTGAAAATGGCAACGACGCCATTTGCTGAGTCACTTTATTAATAATATGTGGGTGGCCATAACCAAGCTGATGAACATTGTTACCGTGAAAGTCCATGTACTTTTTGCCCGTCGCATCTTGAATGTAGATGCCTTCGGCTGCTTCAAGTGTGTCTAGGCAAGGCGTTGACATGGCTTGATGAAGAAACACGTCAGAGTCACGCTTTAATATCGCTTGAGTCGCATCATCGTTTAGCGATTCGTTCCATTTTTCGCGTGCTGGCGTGGTGTTCACATCGCCTTCGCTTCGAAAGTGTGTCGCCTTTAGAATCGGCTCTTGATTGGTCGTCGTCATTATTTGATGTCCCAGTACATAGCGTTTTTCACTGCGCCAATGAGAGCTTCAATGTCTGACGGATACACTTCACCAATGTTACCGATTCGGAAGCAGTCTGCGTTTGAAACCTTGCCCGGGTAAATTACAAAACCTTGTTCTTTCAAACGGTCATAGAATTCCTTGAATTGGTAATCGCTTTGAGTTGGAGAATAGAAAGAGGTAATGATAGGTGAATGAAGATCATCATTAAGTAGCGGTTCAAAGCCAAGAGAGCGCATACCTGCAACCAAGGTAGTTTGGTTGGTTTGGTAGCGATTGTGACGAGCTTCGATGCCACCTTCTTGCTCCAATTCAAGTAGAGCTTGGTAGAAAGCACGTACTGTATGAGTTGGAGAGGTGAAGCGCCATTTACCATGGTTGCTTTCCATACAGTGCCATTGGTCAAACAGGTCAAGGCTTAATGAACGAGCTTGGCCTTTGCATTTTTCCAGTTCCGATTGCTTCGCAATAACAAAGCCGAATCCAGGTACACCTTGAATACACTTGTTTGCCGAGCTGATCATGTAATCGATACCTAAGTCAGCAATATCTATAGGGATGCCACCAAAACTCGACATCGCATCTAGAATGACGGTTTTGTTGTGCTGTTTTGCCAATTTGGCGATGTCTTCGATTGGATTCAACATACCCGTAGTGGTCTCACAGTGCACAATCGCAACGTGAGTAATGTCTGAATCCATAGCCAATGCCGTCTCCATTTCGTTCAAGTCAGGCTGTGATGTTTCACCTGGGGAAACGACATGGCATGGAATGTTTAAGTATTCTGAGATTTGAGCAATACGAGCCCCATACGCACCGTTGTCAACAACAAGAAGCTTGCCGCTTTTTGAGATAACGCTACCGATTGTTGCTTCAACTGAAGCGGTGCCGCTACCTTGCATTAGTACGCTCGTATAACCCGTTTGCTTAGTCGCCAAAGTCACTAGCTTGCTACGAATCACTTCAACAACGTCTTTGTTGTATTCATCATCCCAAGTACAGCAATCTTTTAGCATCGCTTGGCGAACGGTTTCAGAAGTAGATAGAGGACCCGGTGTCAGTAGTAGGTATTCGTTTCTCATGTTCAATTCTCGTGATTTGTATTTTGGACTATACCAGTATTTCCAGTTACTTTAACAACCAATTTAAACGGTCGTAAATAGCCCGAACGTTATTTTCACAAAAGCTTCATATTCAAATTTGTCAATTGCGTTGAGAAATTTTCCGAACTTTAAATTGCCATTTTTTGTTCATTTAACCGTCATAAAAGTCGATTAGGTTAATACTCGTCATCTGGTACATACCAATGTAAAGGCGTGTACTAACAACCTAAATGAATTTATGGATATAGGCGCCTCTTGATGAGGCTTCTAATTTAAGAAACGTTAAACCTTGGTTGCTTCCAAACCTAGGCAGCTTTAAACCTCGATAACTTTTTAATTTTGGCAACTTCTCACTTTAGAGTTGAGCCTGACTGGAGAAAATGATGAAAAACCGTTTTATGAAAGGATCACTTGCAGCATTAGTAACTCTATTAGCGGGTAATGCTTATGCAGCACAGGAAGTGACGGTTTACACTGCTTTTGAAACTGACATTTTAGCGAAATACAAAAACGCATTTGAAAGTGAAAACCCAGACATCAACATCAAATGGGTTCGTGATTCAACTGGGATCATGACGGCAAAATTATTGGCCGAGAAAAACAACCCTCGTGCAGAAGTCGTATGGGGTCTTGCGGGTTCTTCAATGGCATTGCTTAAAGAAGAGGGCATCCTGAAGCCTTATACGCCTCAAGGTGTAGAAGCATTACGCGCTAACCTTAACGACCCACAGTCTACTCAAGCTTGGTATGGCAATGACGCATTCTTCAATGCAGTTTGCTTTAACGAAGTGGTGGCTAAGCAATTGAATCTACCGGCACCTAAGTCTTGGGATGACCTAACTAAGCCTATCTACAAGGGCCACATTGCTATGCCAAACCCAGCATCTTCTGGTACGGGCTACATGCAGGTTTCGGCTTGGCTACAAAACATGGGTGAAGACCAAGGTTGGAACTACATGCAGAAGCTAGACCAAAATATTGCTCACTACACGCACTCTGGTTCTAAGCCATGTGTTCAAGCGGGCATGGGTGAAGTCGCTATCGGTATTTCTATGGCGAGCCGTGGCGCTAAGCTGAAAACTCAAGGCGCGCCACTTTCAGTGATTACACCTGAAGGCATCGGTTGGGAATCTGAAGCGGTAGGCCTTGTTAAGCCTTCTGATGCAGCACAACGTGTTATCGATTGGTCTATTTCTAAAGCGGCAAATGAGCTTTACATCGAAATGTACCCAGTCGTAGGTCACAAAGATGTGACAGGCAAAGCAGAGAACTTCCCTAATGTAGAAAAGAACATGGCAAAAATGGACTTCGCTCGCATGGGCAGCGAACGTGCCGACGTTCTTAAAACATGGTCTGAGAAGTTTGATGCTAAATCAGAGCCAAAATCTTAATCTGACGACCTATTCAGTTACTTAACTATTTAACTATTTAGTTCATTAGAAGTTAGAGATCAGTAAAGGAAGGCTTCGGTCTTCCTTTTTTAGTTTTACGCCTTTAGGTTTTAAGTAAGGTACAACAAATGACAAAGCACTACTCATATTGGTTCAAGCAAGCGTTGGAACAAAAGTTTGGCAACATCAATGCGGGGCTAGATTCGGCTAAGCCGCTCCAAAAAGACGTCAACTGTGATATCGCCATTGTTGGCGGTGGCTATACGGGTTTATGGACGGCGATTTTAATCAAACAACAGCAACCCGAAAAGCATGTTGTCGTGATTGAAAAAGGCCTATGTGGTAGCGGTGCTTCTGGTGCGAACGGCGGTTGCATGCTGACGTGGTCAACTAAGTATCCGACGCTGAAAAAGCTCTACGGAAAAGAACAAGCGAAATGGTTGGTTAAGGAATCGGAAAAGGTTATATACGAGATCGAAGCTTTCTGTAACGAGCATAAAATCGATGCGCATCTTTATAGAAGTGGCACTTACTACACGGCAACCAATGAATCTCAAAAGGGCGGAATGGAGCCTGTCGTTAATGAGTTGGTCAAGCAGGGTATCAACAGCTGGAAGAAGTGCGATCAGTCATTGCCTGATAAAGCAGGCTCGGATCGCCACATTGAAGGTTACTACTCAGAAGCTGCTGGTAGCGTTCAGCCAGCGTTATTGGCGAGAGGTTTACGCCGCGTTGCGATCGAATTGGGTGTCGAAATATACGAAAATACAGAGATGACCTCTCTTGATTACGGCTCGCCAGCTCGCGTCCAAACTAAGGGTGGGACGATAACTTCCGATAAAGTGATCTTAGCGCTCAATGCATGGATGCTCGATCACTTTAAAGAGTTCAAACGCAGCATTGTGGTTGTCTCGTCTGACATGGTAGTGACTAAGCCTATTCCAGAAAAACTCAAGCAGTTTGGTCCCGAAAAAGGAGCGGCGGTAGTGGACTCACGTATCTTTGTTCATTACTACCGTGACACTGAAGATGGACGACTCATGTTGGGCAAAGGCGGCAATAAATTCTCGTTTGCAAATCAGGTTGAAAGCATGTTCAACCAAACGACTAACTACCTACCGATTCTCAATCAATCGTTCCAAAAACTGTTCCCTAAATTGGAACAAAGTGAATTCGATTACAACTGGTCTGGCGGCTCAGATCGTTCGGTTACCGGATTGCCATTTTTCGGTAACCTAAAAGGCCAAAGCAACATCTATTATGGGCTTGGTTATTCAGGCAATGGCGTTGCTCAAACCCGTATGGGCGGGAAGATTTTGTCAGCAATGGTACTCGATATTGACAATGCATGGACACGAAGCGGTTTAACTAAAGGCCCGTTAGGACACTTCCCGCCAGAGCCATTTCGTTGGGTAGGTGCGATGATGGTGCGTGATGCGGTACGAAGAAAAGAGAACGCGGAAGATTCGGGTAACACGCCATTGTGGCTAGATAAACAGTTATCCAAACTCGCAGGGGCGGCGGGCAAAGCCGACAAGGTTGAATCATAGATTAATCTGGCGTTTAAATTAGAAGTTTACATTTAGGCTCTCAGTGATTTATGGGCAAGTCACTGAGGGCTTTTAACGTTGAACGAACGGTTAATGCTGAACAAATAGCAATCTTTAATGCTTATTATATCTGCAATATAACTGTCATTTAGCTACTATAAATTTGTCACTCAACTGCAATATTCCCAGTTTAAATTTGGTATATACCATATAGAGAGTGCTGTAGTATGAGCAACCAAACTTATTTGAATATTGAAAACGTTGTAAAGCAATTTGGCCAATTTACAGCGTTAAAAGACATCTCCCTATCGATAGATAAAGGCGAGTTCGTCTGCTTCCTTGGCCCATCTGGCTGTGGAAAAACCACCTTATTACGTGCGATTGCTGGTCTAGATTTACCAACTTCAGGTTCTATTGAGCAGAACGGTAAGGATACGACCTTCTTGCCACCAGAAAAGCGCGACTTTGGCATCGTGTTCCAGTCTTACGCTTTGTTTCCCAACCTCACTGTGGAAGAAAATATTGCGATTGGTCTGAAAAACCAAGGCATGTCGACCAAAGAAGCCCTTGAGACGGTTGAGTCTTGGTTAGAGACCATCGGCTTACCAACGTCTGGTCAGAAATTCCCAAATCAGCTATCTGGTGGACAGCAGCAGCGTGTTGCTCTTGCTCGCGCATTAGCCTTGTCTCCAGGCTTGTTGCTACTCGATGAACCGCTTTCTGCGTTGGATGCGAAGGTAAGAACACACCTACGTGATGAGATCTGCCAACTGCAACGTAAGCTGGGTATCACCACTATTATGGTGACGCACGACCAAGATGAAGCGTTAACGATGGCAGACCGCATTGTGGTGATGAATCACGGTGTTATCGAGCAGGTAGGTGCTCCTCAAGAGATCTACCAAAAACCTGTCAGTCGTTTTGTGGCTGAGTTTGTCGGCAGTATGAACTTTATTCAAGCTTCTGTTGCGGCTCAAGGCAAGATGCGCATTGCTGAGTCAATGCTGCCGTTACCTGGCTTAGATAATCTCACGCCAAATCTGGGTGATGTTTTCGATATTGCCGTTCGTCCAGAGCAAATGCAGTTTGTTGATCGTTTTAGTGAATCCTTGCCAGTGAGAATCGTATCAAGCGAATTCTTAGGGGCGTTTTATCGTGTTGAGTGTCAATTGCAACATGACTCAATGGCGAAAGAGATCATTGTTGATGTACCCGTCAAAGAGTTCAACCGATTGAAGCTGCGTCGCAGTGATATTCGTTACGTGGCGTTTGATCAAGAAGGCCTTAGAGCTTACCCATCGAAAAGCCTGCAAGTGATGAAAGACGAGGCGGCGTAAACAATCATGGAATCGACTCAAATGATGCAATCTAAGCTGCTAATTCAACGACGAGTACAACCTTTTCTGGCTCGGTTAAGCAAAGACAATGTAATTCTATTTGGGCTGCTGGCCTTTTTGTCTGTGGTCATGACGTTGTTTATCCTGATGCCACTGTGGGCAATGTTGAAAAAGAGTGTTCAGAACGCAGATGGCGAATTTGTAGGTTTACAGAATTTCGCAACGTATTTTGCGTCTCAAAGCTTATGGCAGTCGGTAGGCAATACCTTCACGCTCGGGTTGTTAGTGACCGTTGTCGTGGGCGTCTTGGCGTTTGGTTATGCCTATGCGCTAACTCGTTCATGCATGCCTTTTAAGGGGCTTTTTCAAGTACTGGGTTCTGCGCCTATTCTTGCTCCGTCACTGCTTCCTGCAATCAGTCTTATCTTCTTATTTGGTAACCAAGGTATCGCTAAAGAAGTCTTGGGTGGCAACTCGGTTTATGGCTTGATTGGTATCTCACTGGGCTTGATATTCTGGACGTTTCCACACGCCTTAATGATTCTGACCACCTCATTAAGAACCTCTGACGCTCGCCTTTATGAGGCAGCACGTGCACTCAATACTTCATCGTTAAAAACCTTTTTCATGGTGACGTTACCTGCGGCAAAATACGGCTTGATCAGCACATTGATCGTTGTGTTTACGCTGGTGGTTTGTGACTTTGGTGTGCCAAAGGTGATAGGTGGTAGCTACAACGTGTTATCGACTGACATCTTTAAGCAGGTGGTTGGTCAACAGAATTTCTCTATGGGTGCGGTAACCAGTATCTTGCTGCTATTGCCCGCGTTGCTTGCGTTTACCGTTGACCGCTGGGTTCAAAAGAAACAGAAGAGCTTGTTTGATACTCGTTCTGTCGCGTACCAACCTGAACCTAGCACGCTACGTGATGGCTTATGTTTCCTTTATTGCACCATTATCTCTGCTGCCGTGGTTATCGTGTTGGGCATGGCGATATATGGATCTATGGTCACCTTCTGGCCTTGGAATAAAGCGCTGACGCTAAACAACTACAACTTTGCAGAAATGAGTACTTATGGTTGGGCGCCATTCTTCAACTCGTTAACGCTTGGTGCTTGGACTGCGATAATTGGTACTGTTCTGATTTTCCTAGGTGCATACTGCATTGAGAAAGGTCGCGCCTTCGGTCCTGTTCGTCAAGCGATGCAAATGCTCAGTGTTGTTCCGATGGCCGTTCCGGGTATGGTGCTGGGCTTGGGGTATATCTTTTACTTCAATGATTTGAGTAATCCACTCAACTTCTTGTATGGCACCATGGCGTTCTTGGTGATTAATACCGTGGTTCACTACTACACGGTAGGCCACATGACGGCGTTAACGGCATTGAAACAGCTGCCTTCCGAAATTGAAGCAACAGCGGCTTCGGTAAACTTACCGCAATACAAGTTGTTCTTTAAGGTGACGGTACCTGTTTGTCTGCCGGCGATTTTAGATATTGCGACATACCTGTTTATTAATGCACTTACCACGACATCTGCGGTAGTATTCTTGTATTCTACCAATACGATTCCAGCGTCAGTTTCAGTACTGAATATGGACGATGCGGGTCAAACCGGTGCAGCAGCAGCGATGGCGGTGATGATCATGATATCTGCGGCAAGTGCGAAGTTGATTCATATGCTAATCAACAAGTTATTCGAGAAGCGCACCCAAGCTTGGCGTAAACGCTAGCGAACCATTTATATTGCAGTTGGCCAAGGAGTGGCTGACGACAAGAACAAGAATGAAAGGAAATTAAGTGCAGTACGTAAAAATCAAAGATGTCATCGTAGAGCAGATAGAGTCGGGGATGTTAACACCACGACAGAAGCTGCCTGCAGAACGTAAGCTGGCTGAATCGTTTGATACGACTCGAGTTACCTTACGTGAAGCCTTATCCTCACTTGAAGCGGAAGGGCGCATTTATCGAGAAGACCGACGTGGTTGGTTTATATCTCCAGCGCCACTGCGCTACGACCCAACGCAAACGCTGAACTTCACTAATATGGCTTTGTCGCAGAATCGTAAGCCGAAAACAGAATTAGTGGCAGCGAAAGGCATGTTAGCAACCAAGGAAGCAACTAGGCTTCTTGAGCTGCAACCTTTTTCGGATGTTTATCGAGTAGACAGAGTTCGTTACCTTGAAGACCGGCCGGTTGTGTATGTGACTAACTACATTCGACCTGAGTTGTTCCCTAACTTGCTTGACTACGACTTGTCTAAATCGTTGACGGACATCTACCGCGAACACTTTGGTGTGGTGTATCAGAAGATCCGTTACCGAGTGAGCACAACGTCTTTACTTGGCGAGACAGCGCAAGCCCTACGTGCGACTTCTGGCTCTCCTGCAATGGTCGTAGAGCGTGTGAACTACAACCAAAACGGCGACTTGATTGACTGCGATATTGAGTATTGGCGTCATGACGCGATCAGTATCGAGTCAATCGCGCAGCTAGAGCGCTAGTCATACGTTATAACGTTGGCATATCTGCAATTATGCAGGACTGCCCAATTGAAAAGTTCAAAGGTCTCTTATTCGGAGGCCTTTTTTATCACCTGTTGTCAGCCGTTGTGCTAATTCATCAATAATTTAGGAATGAAATGGAATTTTCTGCCATCGTCATCGTGATAATTTCGGCTCTGCTTCATGCAGGGTGGAATGTTCTAGGTAAATCTAATCAAGGTTCGGGGTCGTCTTTCTTCTTAGCCTCTGGCTTTGCCGCTGCCGCGATCTTGACTCCCTATTTGATCTGGTATGTGCACAGTGTCGGCTTTGCAAACATCACGCTCCTATTCTGGCAGCTACTTCTTTTAAGTGGTATTTGCCAAATCATCTATTTAATCGGCTTAGGCATAGCCTACAAGCAGGCCGATATTGGTGTGATTTACCCAATGGCACGAGCGCTACCCGTGTTGATGGTTGGCTTGGGTACGGTGTTAATAGGGTATGAATTATCAATCAATCAATGGCTTGGTTTTGCTCTGATCACATTAGGTTGTTTGTTCCACTAAAACAGTTCTCTGAGTTGAGACTGAAGGCTTACCTGAACCTTGGCGTGTTGTGGGCGTTAATAGCGGCCATTGGTACCACGGGCTATTCCATCATTGATAAAGAAGCGCTTCTATTATTGGAGCCCTTAAGCACACCTAGCATTACCAATAAACACACGGCGATTTTCTATTTGGGTATTCAGTTCTGGGCAATTGTGCTTCCACTGAGCCTGTGGTTGCTCGTGTCGAATCAAAGAATAGAATTTCATAACGCTTGGTTACTACGCAAAAGAGCAACACTTGCCGGCATTATGATGGCTTCGACCTATGGCTTAGTGCTGTTTGCGATGACCATGACCGAGAACGTCAGCTTGGTTGTTGCACTTAGGCAAGTGAGTATCATTTTCGGCGTAGTGATGGGGATCTACTTTTTAAAGGAAAAGTGGCACGCGACTCGCGGTGTAGGCGTCTCTCTAATTATTGCTGGCTTGGTTATCTCATTGACTTAAAAGACTTTTAAATCTCCCTTACTGCTTGTAATGTGACTTTTCAGTCACATTATCCTTATTGATAGCAAACGTTTTACTAATGTTAAAGATGTGATCCTTCTCATAGACAAGGTTGTAAAGTTACCGGTAACATTTATTTTAACGTTACCGGTAACATATAATTACAAACCGGACTCTGTGAAACTCATAAGGATACCCAAATGAAAGCTCTGACTAAAACGCTGATTGCTGCTTCCCTCACTGGTCTATTTGCTACTTCAGCAATGGCTGCAGACTTTAAACTTAAGATTCAATCTTCAGATCCATCTGGTGATTTGAACTTCAAGGTTCAGCAAAAGTGGGCTGAGCGAGTAGAGACGATGTCTAACGGACGTATTGATATCGATCTATTGCCTGTTGGCGCTGTGGTTAAACACACAGAAACGCTTGGCGCGATCAAAATGGGCATCCTAGATGGTCACATCACAGCAACAGGTTACTTCTCTGGTAAAGATCCAGCATTCGGTCTTATCGGTAACATGGTGGGTGCGTGGTCTGATACAACACAATTGCTTCAGTACATGAACTACGGTGGCGGTAACGAGCTAATGACTGAACTGTACATGCCTTACGGTGTTCAGTTCGTTGGTGCTTCTACAACGGGTGTAGAGTCTTTCATTTCTAAAAAGCCAATCGACGGCGTAGCAGATCTTAAAGGTCTTAAGCTTCGTGCGCCTGAAGGTCTAGTACAACAAGTGTTTGCAGCTGCGGGTGCGACTCCGGTAAACCTGCCAGGTTCTGAAGTATTTACCGGCTTAAGCAAGGGGGTAATTGATGCTGCGGACTACACGGTATTCTCTACCAACCAAAAAGCGGGCATGAACGATATTGCAACGCATCCAGTTCAACCGGGTTTCCACTCATTGCCGCTTATCGACATCTCTGTATCTCAGAAAAAATGGGACAAGATGCCAGCTGATCTACAAACGATTCTACAAACATCAGTGCGTGACTTCTCTTACGACATGACAACTCAACTGAAAATGGCTGACCAAGCTGCAGTTAAAGAAGCACAAGCGAACCCAGAAATTACTATCCACGACTGGTCTCAAGAAGAGCGTAAGAAGTTCCGTGAAATCGCTAAAGGTCAGTGGAAAGTCTTCGCAGAGCGTTCTGATAACGCGCAGAAAGTTTATAACTCAGTGACTGTGTTCTTAGAAGAAAACGGCTTGCTGTAACTTAAACTTAGCTTACTGACGGGGGAGGGCATTGCTCTCCCGTATTCTCCCAGGAAATTTGGCCCATGACAGACAAAATCCCCCACGCCCCAGCTGAAAACGACGAACAGCCAAGAAACGTACTTGATCGTCTTATTATAAAGTTCAGTAATCTCGTTAGCTGGCTGTTTATCTTTACTGTATTGATTTCATTTTACGAAGTTGTGATGCGTTATGCATTTGATGCCCCGACCACATGGGTACATGAAACAGCTTCTTTCATCGGTGGTTCTTTATTCATTATTGGCGGCATCTACGCTTTTGCCGCGAATAAGCACGTACGTGTGGTTCTTATTTACGATTCAGTCTCTAACCAAACACGTAAATATCTTAATCTTGTTCACCACGTTGTTGGTTTGGCTTTTGCTGGCATGCTTGCTTACGCGGCTTACTTCACTGCAGAAGAAGCGTGGTTTGCACCATGGGGCGAATTCCGCCTTGAAACATCAGGCTCAGTGTTAAACGCGCCTTATCCTGCGCTGTTGAAAGGCCTGATCTTTGTCGTTTTGTGTGTTCTTGTTGTCCAGTTTGTATTGCACCTAATCCAAGAGTTGATGGGTCTAAGGAAGAATGACGATGTTTGATTTATCTTCTATTGGTATCGCATGGGGCAGTTTGCTCATGTTGGTTATGATGATTGGCTTGCTCCTGACGGGTATGCAGCTTGCCTTCGTAACTGGCTTTGTCGCGATTTTCTTCACTCTATGTTGGTTTGGTCCTGATGCTTTACCTTTGATTGCGAGCCGTACTTACAGCTTTGCTTCTGGTTATGTGTTCCTCGCAGTACCGATGTTTGTATTGATGGCCGCTTTACTAGACCGTTCGGGCATTGCTCGTGATTTGTTTGATGCAATGAAATCTGTCGGTCGTAAGGTTCGAGGTGGCGTTGCGGTACAAACGTTATTGGTAGCTGTGTTACTGGCTTCAATGTCAGGTGTTATCGGTGGTGAAACTGTACTACTAGGTATTCTTGCACTGCCTCAAATGCTTCGCTTAGGGTATGACCGTAAGCTTGCTATTGGTACAACCTGTGCGGGTGGCGCGCTCGGCACCATGCTGCCGCCAAGTATCGTACTGATCATCTATGGTATGACAGCGAGTGTGTCGATTGGCGACCTATTCAAGGCTTCTTTCTTACCAGCGTTTATCCTTGCGGGCTGTTACATCGGCTACGTATTGATTCGTTGTAAGCTGAACCCTTCTCTTGCTCCTCTTCCAAGTGATGATGAGACAGTAGAAGACTTAGCGAATCAACCTAGCTACTTCAAGGCTCTGTTCTTCCCTCTGCTTTCTGTAGCAACCGTTCTCGGTAGTATCTATACGGGTATTGCTTCAGTAACGGAAGCTTCGGCTTTGGGTGTAGTCGGTATCATGATCAGCGCGCTTATCCGCGGTGAATTGAACTTCAATATGCTGAAAGAGAGTGCCATCGCAACTATGCGCACCTGCGGCATGATCATGTGGATCGGCATTGGTGCAAGTGCTCTGGTTGGTATCTACAACCTGATGGGTGGCATCGACTTTGTTGAAGAAACGATCCTTGCACTCAGTGGCGGCAACGCAACAGTAACACTGCTAATCATGATGGCTATCTTGCTGGTTTTGGGCATGTTCCTTGATTGGGTAGGTGTGGCACTTCTAACAATGCCAATCTTCGTTCCAATCATCACTGGCCTTGGTTTCGACCCAGTTTGGTTTGGTGTTGTGTTCTGTCTAAATATGCAGGTGTCTTTCTTGTCACCACCATTTGGTCCCGCGGCGTTCTACTTGAAATCGGTAGCACCGAAAGACATCAGCTTAGGTGAGATTTTCTCTTCACTACTGCCGTTCATTGCACTTCAAGTATTGGTTCTGGCACTGGTTATTATCTTCCCTCAGCTCGCGCTTTGGTGGCAATAACAACGAAGGTTCCAGAGTGAATTTAACACTCAGGAACCGATCAGCAGCAACACAAGTTTAACTATTAGATTCGATTGTCAGCCCCAGTTTTGGTTGGGGCTTAGGGAAGGCTTGCCTTATGAAAAGCAAAAAAATACTCGTGATGGGCGTATCTGGATGCGGAAAAAGCCTGATTGGTAGCCGTATCGCACAGGCTTTAGATCTTCAATTCTTTGATGGCGATGACTTCCATCCGCAAAGCAATGTAGAAAAAATGCGCCAAGGTATTCCGCTGACTGACGAAGATCGTCAAGGATGGCTAGAAACACTTAACAAGCAATACATTGAACAACCAAGTGCTGTGATTGCTTGCTCTGCATTGAAACCACAATACCGCGACATTCTACGAAAAAACAATGAAGGCTTAGTTATCGTGTACCTACAAGGTAGCTTCGACACTATTTGGAACCGCCATAAAGCGCGTGAGAACCATTACTTCAATGGTCAAGAAATGTTGAAAAGCCAATTCGCAACCTTGGTTGAACCGAGTGAAGGCGAGGCGTTGTTTGTTGATATCTCACAAGATGTTGAACAGGTAGTAGAAAGTGCACTCAAACAAATTAAGCAGATAGGTTAAACCATGACTCAGACAAAAAATGACATTGCGATGATTGGTTTAGGAGTGATGGGTAAAAGCCTGGCACTCAACCTACTTGATAATGGCTTCAATGTCGCAGGCTTTGACCTCAATACAGACAACATTGAGCGTGCTAGCTCTGAAGCGAAGCAGCTCAATGAGACATTTGAAGGAAAAGGCTTCTTTACTAGTGGTGTTAATCTTGAAGACATTCTTCAGGGGTTAGCGAAACCACGAGTGATTGCATTGTCGGTTCCGGCAGGAAAACCGGTTGATATCGTGGTAAGTAACTTGCTAGAAGCCGGTTTAGAGCGCGACGATATTGTTATCGATACAGGCAATAGCTTATGGACTGATACTGAAGCCCGAGAAGCGAATTACAAAGGCAAACTACGCTTCTTTAGTACAGCTGTTTCTGGTGGTGAAGAAGGGGCTCGTGTTGGCCCTGCGTTGATGGCTAGTGGTGACCAATCGGCTTGGCAATATGTGAAGCCAATGTGGGAAGCGATTGCTGCGAAAGTTGATGTGAATGGTTTGCCTGTCGCTCAGTTTGAAGCAGGTGAAGCGTGCGCTGCGTATGTTGGCCCTTCGGGCACTGGGCACTATGTGAAAATGGTGCACAATGGTATTGAGTACGCTGACATGCAGCTTATTTGCGAAGTGTATCAGTTCATGCGTGATGTACTTGAAATGCCAGCTCAAGAGATCGGCAAAGTCTTTGACCAATGGAATAATGGCGTCCTTAATAGTTATTTGATGGAAATTAGCGCCGATATTCTTCAACAAGAAGATGTGGTGACGGGTAAGCCATTCGTTGATGTTGTGCTTGATAAGGCTGGTCAAAAAGGCACTGGATTATGGACAGCAGTAAACAGTTTGCAAGAAGGTTGCCCAACGCCAACCATTGCACAGGCGGTCTATGCGCGTGCGATGAGTGGTCAAAAAGCACAGCGTGTTCAAGGTAGCAAATTGTTAAGGGGCAATATTACCGATGCGAGTCAGCTAGATAAAACTGAAGTCATCTCAGAACTTCATGATGCTCTGTATTGCGCCAAACTGTCTGTTTATGCGCAAGGTTTTGATTTACTGAAAACAGCGTCAGACAAAGAGGGGTGGAATCTCGATTTCACTCAAATAGCTAAGATCTGGCGTGCGGGTTGTATTATTCGCGCGGCCTTCTTACAAAGCATCACGTCGGCTTACCAACAAAATAGAGAACTTGCGAACTTGTTGTTTGATGAGGCTTTCATTAAACAAGTAGAAGAGCGCGAACTTGCTTGGCGTATCGCGGTAGCGAATTCAGCTTTGTATGGTGTACCGATGCCAGGAATCAGTTCTGCATTAAGCTACTTTGACTCATTGCGTTGTGAGGTGTTGCCAGCTAATTTACTGCAAGCACAACGTGATTACTTTGGTTCTCATACCTATTCACGAGTGGATAGAGAGGAAGCTGAAAAATTCCATGTCACTTGGAGTCAGTCCCCAAGAACAGAAGTAAAAGTTAACGCTTAAATAATCAATAACGCCCTCTACTGAGGGCGTTTGTATTTATGACGTTATATCAATCTTTTAATAAATTAGACTTCAAATTCCACGTCAGTTGGATACACTGTTACCAGTAACATAATTCATAACTATAACAATTAAATACTATGTCGAATAAGAAAAAACGTCCCACATTACAAGATGTTGCCAACCTAGTTGGTGTCACCAAAATGACCGTCAGTCGCTGTCTGAGAGACTCTTCTCAAGTGTCTGAAGCACTGCGAGACAAGATCAACGCAGCAGTCGACGAGCTTGGTTATATCCCTAATCGAGCACCAGACATCCTTTCCAACGCTAAAAGCAACGCTATCGGTGTGCTTGTTCCCTCGTTAACTAACCAAGTTTTCGCCGAAGTTATCCGTGGTATTGAACAAGTTACCGCGCCTGCGGGCTACCAAACCATGATTGCCCACTATGGTTATAGCGCTGAACTGGAAGAACAAAGCATCGCTTCGCTGCTCTCGTACAATGTGGATGCGATTATTCTGTCTGAGAATGTTCACACCGATAGATCTCGAAAAATGCTGCAGACCGCTTCAATCCCAGTGATTGAGATTATGGACTCGGTATCGCCAAGAATTGAACAAGCTGTTGGCTTTGATAACTTCGAGGCGGCTAGAGCCATGACCAAAACCATGCTCGACAGAGGACGCACCAATATCGCTTACTTAGCGGCTCGGATGGATGAGCGAACTCGCTTAAAAATGGCGGGCTACGAACATGCGATGCAAGAAGCTGATAAAGCGTCCGTGACTCTGCAAACGGAAGACGCGTCCTCGTTTACGCTTGGTGCGAAACTGATTGGTGAGTTACTAGAGAAGCACCCTGAAGTGAATGGTATTTTCTGTACCAACGATGATTTAGCAATCGGTGCTTTTTACGAATGTGTACGTCGTGGTATTCAAGTACCAGAGCAGATGGCTATTGCAGGCTTTCACGGACACGACATCACAGTGGCAATGACGCCTCGTTTGGCGACTGTAGTAACACCAAGGGAGCAGATTGGTAAAGTCGCTGCACAGCAAGTTGTAGCGCGTTTACAAGGCAATAAAGAATGGGTCGCGAAGCTGGATCTCGGTTACGAGATTGAAGTGGGTGAGAGTATTTAATTTTACATTTCAGCCTTGCTCTTCATCGGATTCAAACTAAAACGCCCTTAGCGATACGAACTTCGTTAAGGGCGTTTTCTCTTTATCTAGTAAGAAGCTGTAGGTAGTAAAAGGCTTAACCCGCTAAATCTTGAGCATCTTGCTGTTTCAACACTTTGTGACCATCTTCAGTGACGCCACGTTTCCAGTAGCTGCTGATATAGATGTTCTCTTTTTCAACTTCTTTTTCGTTTCGGAAGTATTGTCTCAGCTCGCGCATGCTTTCGAATTCACACGCTGTCCATACTGAAACCTGACCTTCTAACCATTCTATGTCGCGCACGGTTTGTGCAAGTGATTCTGAGGTTTCATCTTCAATCAACCAGGTTACTTTGATGCCTTGAGGGGTTTCAAGTGCTTGCTTATCTGCTGCTGAGTTGATCTGAATGACAGCGTGACCTGTCGCTGTTTCTGGAAGCGTTTTTACTTTTGCAGAAAGCGCAGGTAGAGAAGTCATGTCTGCAACTAAGAAGAACCAGTCTGACTCTAGATTAAGACCTTGAATTAAACCTGGGCCAGCCACTGAAACCGTGTCACCCACTTTTGCGTTCATTGCCCATCGAGCCGCAAAACCACATTGCAAATCTGTAGTGATATGGCGAACAAAATCAACTTCAATCCACTGCTCTACAGGGTTGTACTGACGAATGGTGTAAGTGCGCATGGTTGGGCGCTCACCTTCGTTTAGTTGGCTTAAATCAGTCGTGCCGAGTGGCGAGAATAAAAGCTTGATGTAGCCGCCGGCACATTCTGTTGGGTATTTACTTAATCCCTCACCGCTAAGCGTTATGCGCTGCATGTTTGGAGTAATTGTTGAGGTTTGAGTAACGGTTAATGTGATAGGGCTAGGCTTGCTCATATAAGGCTCTCTTAGATTTTGATTTCCACATCATAATCCTGAACCCAAAAACACTCAATACTAATAGTTATCATTTACTTTGATTTACATATGTGAATGATAACTGATGCGACAGATTCTATTAAGAAACAGAACCGACAAAAAAAGAGCCCTTTAGAAAACTAAAGGGCTCTTAGGATTGATTTGACTCAGCGAACAGAATTAGCTGTTTGCTTGCTCTAGTTCAATCGTTTCGTCAGCGGCTTTCGCAGCTTCTAGCATCTTACGAATAATGAACGATGCTGCCATTGCTATACCTACCATCACGACTGCAAGAACAGTCAGCATTTGGAAGTAATCACCGTAAACCGTTTGCACGATCTCTTGTGTGATCTCTTGACCTTTCTCTAGTGCAATAGACGTTGAGAATACCGCGCCAACAATGCCTGATAGTGCGATAGCAACAGAGAATAAACTTACTGAGAAGTTCTCAATGTGCTTAGGCGCAACAGATAGGATGAAGGCTACAACCATTGAGCCTACAATCACTTCACCGAATGCTAGGAAGAAGTGAATCGCTAGGAAGACTTCTGGGCGGATCAGAACATCGTCACCCACTGTCGTTACTGCCATCGTAAGGATACCGAAAGCGATAGCCGTAAGGATGAAAGAGAAACCGACTTTGGTTGCAGTTGAGAAGTTAATGTTTTTCTTTTCTAGGTTAGAGAAGATACCCGCGATGATAGGGCCAGCAACCATACACCATAGTGGGTTCATTGCCATTGAGGCTTCAGGTGCGACAGGGATGAAACCAAATAGATCGCCACGCATTGTGTTGATCGCTACCATTGTCATCGAAGTCATCATCTGACCGTAGTAAACGAAGAAACATGTCGTCAGGAATGTGATGATTAAGATAGTGCCCATTTTCAGCATGTCTGACTTCTTCGATTTCATCATCAAAGAGACAAAGTAGATGATCGCTGCACCACCAATTGCGTATACGATGTTTTGGCCAATATCCATGTTAGAGAACATGAAGAACACCAAGCCGATCATTGCTGCAGATAGACCAAGGAACGCTGCCCAGTTTTTAGTGCTTACTGGTTTTTGGTCGATTTCAGCGCTTGCCTCAACAAGGCCTTTACGAACAAAGATCATCATCAGAAGTGCGGCACCGGCTAGAACCGCTGAAAGAAGGAAACCACCGTGGAAACCAACAACAAGCACTAGCATTGGGAACAGGTATTGGCCTAACAGAGCACCAATATTGTTTACTGAGTAGTTGATTGGGTAGCAGTTCTCAAAATCTTCTTGAGTTTTGAACGTGCGTTTGTAAAGACTTGGGTAAGAAGGGGACATCAAACCACGTGCATAACTTGCTAACGCAATACCACATAATGCCATCGGAACATTGGTTGCTGCTGCACCAAGTACCAGTAAAACGTAACCACTTGCGAAGCCTAGGAAGGCAATGGTTAAAGATCGGTAAGCGCCTAAAAACTTGTCGGCGATAAAGCCACCTGCAATAGCAAATAGCGGTCCGATTGCAGAGAAAGCCCCAACAACCATCATGGTGTCGGCTTCATTGTAGTTCAGATCTTCAAGGAAGAAACGAGTCAAGATCACCATGACGCCATAGAACGAAAGTCCGAACATCATTTGGCAGAACATCATTGATTTGTTTAATCTATTCCACATTATTTTATTCTCACATTTGTATTAATATGTAGTGTAATTACCCGATTATAATATCATTAGCAGTAATACATAAACTGAAACATCTGTCCCAAACAGAACTTTACTCGATATATCTTTTCTTATGAGTGCATTCATATTTCTCATGAATGAAATTTGCAATGTTAGATTTTGATAGTGGATGCATGGCGGTATGAAATTTAGCCATCATCATTTGTGGCTAAGTAATGAACTAATAAAGGGAAAGTTAGCGATTATCATTCTGTAAATGATTTGGAGTGAGTATCACTTTTAATTGGCTGTTGGACTTTAGAAAAAAAGGTTCATCGCGGCTTTCCGGGGAAAGCCGCTTTTATCTTCAAGAAGGAGTAGTCTGTATCTCGATACCCATACCCCATTCGCTTGATTAGCTTAATCTTGTTGTTTATCTCTTCCAATGTGCAGGTGTTGAGCGGATAACTTGCCGATGCGAGAATGCAGTGAAGATAAGGACTCAGTTTTCGTGCGAACTCTTTCAATGGCTTAATCCCACTCTCTTGTACTTGTGCCTACCACGCCTCCCAGAGCCCTTTGGCATGCACTTCTGATTCACAATACCAAAGCTCTTTGAGTTGTGCTCCGAGGATGTAAGTGGTTATTAAGTCCTTATTGATATTCAATATTTCTGTAAGATAGCTGTCTTGCTGTGTATTTAAGTTGACTCTATTTTTCAATAACACCCAGCGTGAACGCTTGACCCATTGCCTCGCTTTTTTATCTTGCTTGAGTTTGTTGGCTTGGTCGACTCTGACTCTATCCATGACCTCACGACCGAACTTGGAATAAGTCGTAAACGATTTTTGCGTTCGGGCAATGCGCTTTAACTTCAAGGTCAAAAGCCGTGTTCATGTCCATCGCGACCGCTTCGATATTATTGCCATGCTTGCCTAACAACTCGAAGAACGGTCGTATGTCTTTGTGGCTACGGCCTAACCCTACCCAAATGACTTGGTGAGTCTTAGCGTCAGCAATGATCGTGGCATACCGATGTCCTTTAAAGATAGCGAACTCGTCCATGACG
This sequence comes from Vibrio sp. 10N.247.311.51, assembly GCF_041467855.1. Lineage (NCBI taxonomy): Bacteria > Pseudomonadati > Pseudomonadota > Gammaproteobacteria > Vibrionales > Vibrionaceae > Vibrio > Vibrio sp. 10N.247.311.51. The sequence goes on from NZ_JBFSVK010000014.1 coordinate 61,069, forward strand.
AGTTGCCTTAGCCCCTCCCATTTCACTGCCGGTACAACTTGTCGAAGTCGGGGTTTATCTATCTCTTTAATGGTGTGCCAGTGTACGCTCGTTAACTGGGAGATATGCTTAATAGGAAGAAGAGGCAGCAGTTGTTCTATATAACTTTTTAGGCGCTTCGTTATACGAGCATAAGGCTCTAACCAAGATAAAGACTCTGTTTTTATACCGCAGTCACGACACTTAACTCTTCGTGTTTGAACGGAAAGTTCAACAGGAACACCGAGCAACATGGCTTCTTTCACATGATGCCATTGATACTCGTGGATAGCTTCGGCTTTAAGACCACAAAAGCACTTAGCCTCAGAGTTAGGTTTAAGAGTCAGGGTAATAAGTGATGCTGTCTGGTGAGACTTTATTATTTGAAAGCCTTCCCAGAATGAAGATAGGAAAGTATGATTCGGCATGATAACGGTAGTTTGTGTATGATTTTTGTTTGGCGACTAAACCACATCACTTACTAGCGTTTTTGTTTTTAATTCCCGTTAATCCGCGATGAACCATAACAAAGCCCCGCATTTTCATGCGGGGCTTTCTGTATGCATCAACCCATTGAAGGGCGAGACAATGTATTCAAGATTAAGCTAGAAGCTCTTTCGCTGTGTTTACTACGTTTTCAGTAGTGAAACCGAACATCTTGAATAGCTCACCTGCTGGTGCAGACTCGCCAAACGTTGTCATACCGATGATCTTGCCACCGAAACCAACGTACTTGTACCAGAAGTCAGCGATGCCAGCTTCTACTGCGATACGAGCTGTAACGTCAGATGGAAGTACAGACTCACGGTATTCAGCGTCTTGCTTGTCGAATGCGTCAGTTGCAGGCATAGATACTACGCGTACTTTCTTACCTTCAGCTGTTAGCTCAGCAGCAGCATTAACCGCTAGCTCAACTTCAGAACCCGTTGCGATAAGGATAAGTTCTGGCTTACCAGCACAATCTTTCAGGATGTAACCACCCTTAGCGATGTTTGCTACTTGCTCAGCGTCACGATCTTGTTGTGCAAGGTTTTGACGAGAGAAGATAAGCGCAGAAGGACCATCTTTACGCTCGATTGCTAGTTTCCAAGCAACAGCAGACTCAACTTGGTCACATGGGCGCCATGTGCTCATGTTTGGAGTTAGACGTAGAGAAGCGATTTGCTCAACTGGTTGGTGAGTTGGACCATCTTCGCCAAGACCGATAGAGTCATGCGTGTAAACTTGGATGTTCTGAGTTTTCATCAGAGCAGCCATACGCATAGCGTTACGCGCGTATTCCATGAACATTAGGAACGTTGCGCCGTATGGTACGAAACCACCGTGCAGAGCGATACCGTTCATGATAGCCGTCATACCGAATTCACGTACACCGTAGTGGATGTAGTTACCAGAGAAGTCGTTTGCTTCAAGAGACTTAGAACCAGACCACATAGTCAGGTTAGAAGGCGCAAGGTCAGCAGAGCCGCCCATGAATTCAGGTAGCATAGCACCGAACGCTTCTAGAGCATTTTGAGATGCTTTACGTGATGCGATGTTTGCTGGGTTAGCTTGAAGATCTGCGATGATTGCCGATGCTTTCTCTTCCCACTCAGCTGGTAGGTCACCGTTTACGCGGCGTTTGAATTCAGCTGCCAGCTCAGGGTATGCTGCTTCATAAGCTGCAAGTTTCTCGTTCCACGCTGCTTCCTTAGCTGCGCCTGCTTCTTTCGCATCCCACTCTGAGTAAACTTCCGACGGAATTTCAAAAGGACCGTGCTCCCAACCTAATTCTTTACGTGTTGCTGCAATTTCGTCAGCGCCTAGTGGTGCACCGTGACAGTCGTGCGTACCTGCTTTGTTTGGAGAACCAAAGCCAATCACTGTTTTAGTACAGATTAGAGTAGGGCGAGGGTCTGCTTTAGCCGCTTCAATCGCTGCGTTGATAGCATCAGAGTCGTGGCCATCTACCGCTGGGATTACGTGCCAGCCGTAAGCTTCGAAACGCTTAGGTGTATCGTCAGAGAACCAACCTTCAACTTCGCCATCAATAGAGATACCGTTGTCATCCCAGAAAGCAACCAGCTTACCAAGACCAAGCGTACCTGCTAGAGAACATGCTTCGTGAGAGATACCTTCCATCAGACAGCCATCACCCATGAATGCATAAGTGTAGTGGTCTACGATGTCGTGGCCTTCTTTGTTGAACTGTGCAGCTAGCGCTTTCTCAGCCATAGCCATACCAACAGCGTTAGTAATGCCTTGACCTAGAGGACCAGTCGTTGTTTCGATGCCTGGTGCGTAGCCGTACTCAGGGTGACCTGGAGTCTTAGAGTGCAGTTGACGGAAGTTCTTAAGATCTTCAATTGAAAGCTCGTAACCTGCTAGGTGAAGCAGAGAGTAAATCAGCATTGAGCCGTGGCCGTTAGACAGGATAAAACGGTCGCGGTCAGCCCACTCTGGGTTTGCTGGGTTGTGATTTAGGTGAGAACGCCAAAGTACTTCAGCGATATCAGCCATACCCATAGGTGCGCCTGGGTGACCAGAGTTTGCTTGTTGTACGCCGTCCATGCTTAGAGCACGAATAGCGTTAGCTAGATGCTTTCTGTTTTGAGGAGATTGATTCATAAGAACTTCCGAATAAAAATTAAGAAAAACAAAATTGATAAAAGTAGGGGAACTGAACGTTCCCCTATTTGAATTTGGTGAGAGTGATTACAGCTTAGCTGCGATCATGTCTTCTAGTTTGCCTTGGTCAACAGCGAAGTTGCGGATGCCTTCAGCCAGTTTCTCAACAGCCATTGCATCTTGGTTGTGGTCCCATAGGAACTCAGCGTGAGTCATCGCTGCTGGACGCTCTTTAGTACCGTTAGAGTCGATAAGCTTCTCTACTACTTCGCCTTCTGCTGCTTCTAGGTCTGCTAGAAGTTGAGGAGCGATAGTTAGACGGTCACAACCAGCAAGTTCAAGGATCTCGCCGATGTTACGGAAGCTTGCGCCCATAACAACAGTTTTGTAGCCGTGGTCTTTGTAGTAGTTGTAGATATCTGAAACAGAGATTACGCCTGGATCTTCTGAAGCTTCGAAATCACGACCTTCTTTCGCTTTGTACCAGTCCATGATGCGACCTACGAAAGGAGAGATTAGGAATACGCCAGCTTCAGCACAAGCACGAGCTTGAGCGAAAGAGAATAGAAGCGTTAGGTTACAGTTGATGCCTTCTTTCTCTAGGATTTCAGCGGCACGGATGCCTTCCCAAGTAGAAGCCAGTTTGATAAGGATGCGGTCGTTAGTGATGCCAGCGTCGTTGTACATTTTGATAAGTTGACGAGCTTTAGCAACGCTGCCTTCCATGTCGTAAGAAAGACGAGCATCTACTTCAGTAGAGATACGGCCAGGTACAACTTTCAGGATTTCTTTACCGATGTTCACGTTAAGCATGTCGCAAGTATCTTGAACTTGCTGTGCTTTATCACCGCTTTGCGCTTTTGCGTATTCGATAGAAGCATCGATTAGAGGAGCGTACTCAGCAATTTGAGCAGCTTTAAGAATTAGAGATGGGTTAGTTGTTGCATCTTCAGGAGTGTACTTGCTGATAGCTTCGATATCGCCAGTGTCAGCTACAACAGTTGTTAGTTTACGAAGTTGCTCTAATTTATTGCTCATTTTGATCATCCTATGTATCGCATAACACCTCATTAATGGGAGAGGTGTGGGCATTTGCAAGCTAACTAATGAAGTTCTCAATGGTTGTACCAGTGAGCCAAACTTACATTAATTTAAATTTTTCTCCGAACGAACATTTGCACAGAACATTTGATCGCTCGATGAGTAAATGATGTAGCCATATTTATCCGATCTAGCCCCAAAGTCAACGGTAAATAGTGCTGTATGGTGACTTCAGTCAAATATATTTCGCTCTAGTAATCATGGGGTATGCAAGCAAACGTTTAACGAGCAAAGTGAGGTGAATTAATCAACAACAAAACCATGGTTATGACGATGATCAAATGCACCTTGCTGTTACATATGTTCAGGGTGTAAACTTGTGTATCACTTGCTTAAGCATCGAACATTTGTTCTTCAAGCAGGTAAAATAATTGTTAAATATTGGTTGAATGGTATATGAGTAAGAATATCCAAGATGTTTCCGAAGAAAACACTGATCTCCTCACTGAAGTAGCGGTTGCTTATTATCAAGATGGTGCCACGCAAGAAGAGATATCTAAAAAGTACTCTATCTCTCGTGCAAAGGTTGGTCGAATGCTCAAGCAAGCCAGAGATGAGGGCATTGTTGAGATAACCGTGAAATACCACCCTGTCTTTAGTGCGAAGATCGAGCAACGTTTGATCGAACGGTTTGGTGTGAAGCGAGCACTTGTGGCACTAGATCAACCAAATGAAGAGAAGCAGCGATTACAGGTTGCTGGTTTAGTGTCTAACTATCTTACCAGTACACTGAAAAACGGCATGGTGGTGACAGTAGGACAAGGGCGAAACGTATCGTCTGTTGCTCACCACACTGGTGTCATTACGCCACGAGACTGCAAATTCGTGTGTGGTATCGGCGGTATTCACCCAAGAGGCGGTATGTTTAATGCCGACCATATATGCAGGCAGCTAGCTAAAAAGTACGGTGGATCTTCTGAAACCTTGTACGCGCCTGCTTATGCCGAGAATAAAGCGCAAAAAACCGCATTCATGGAAAACAGCACCGTTAAGCAGACCCTCGATCTCGCTCGAAAAGCCGATGTCGCTTTAGTCGGTATCGGTGATATGAGCGAAAACAGTTATATGGTCGACTTAGGTTGGTTTACCGCAGGTGAGGTCGTTCAATCTCGTTTATTACAAGGTGTCGTCGGTGACTTTGCGGGTTACGACTTTTTCGATGTTCACGGTAAAACAGCAAACACAGTAATGAGTGACCGTGTGATTGGTTTGGCCTTGGAAGAGTTCCGGCCAATAGCAGAAGTCATTGCCATCGCAGCCGAAAACAGTAAACCATTAGCTCTATTAGGCGCGTTAAGAACTGGCGTAGTTGATGTGATCGCAACCAGCGTAAGTAATGCTTTGACCGTTTTAAACTTGGACGAACAACTTAGCGTGAATAAACCAAAAGGCGGTGAATAGTAAGTTATTTATGCTTCGTTGAATTCACTATTTGAGTAACCATGGCAACTCCTCCCTAATGTAACCAGTGCAATAAGGGGGATAACTATTAGATATGACTCGAATAGTGAATTTGTTCAGCGGTTGAAAGAATTATCACTCTTTAATGTTAAGCCACACTAAAGGAGATAATTATGAAACTGTCATTTATCACACACGCTATTTCTAGCAACAGTGACCAATCAAGTTCTATCTTTAAATCTATTTCTATCTTTGGGCTTAGCTCAATAGCCGCGGCTTGTATGCTCACACCTACAGCACATGCCGATGATAAAGTCGTCGCAGGGTATTTTGCGGATTGGCAATATCTGAATAAAGACAACCCTTATACCGTTGACGACATACCTGCAGACAAGCTCTCACATATTATTTACGCCTTCTTGAGCATGTGTGGTCCTCATAGCGGTGCTGGTGAGCCCGTCCAAAAACAAATTCAGCAGCAATGTGCAGACAAAGAACCATATACCGCGATTATTGTGGATAAAGAAGCTGCGTTAGAAGTCGATTTCGGAGACGTGGGTGTTGATGTCGCCTATAAAGGTCACTTTGCCCAGTTAGCTCAATTGAAGGCCGACAATCAAAATATCAAAATCTTGCCATCATTTGGGGGATGGACAATGTCTGAACCTTTCCATGCGATGGCGAAAGATCCTCAAGCCATTGCGCACTTTTCAAAAACTGCTGTTGAGTTAATCCACAAATATGACTTCTTTGATGGTATTGATCTTGATTGGGAATACCCAGGAGGCGGTGGCTTAACCACTTCGCCTTGGAACCCAGAGACGAAACTAACGGATGAGCAAAAAGCGCTAGAGCGTGAAGCATTTACACTTTTAGTAAAAACAATCAGAAGTGATTTGGACGCTCTATCAAAGACGACTCAAAGAGATTATGAGCTTTCAACAGCTGTCGGTGTTGGCGCTAAAGCAGCCCAAATTGATTGGAACGCAGCCAGCCCATATTTGACGAATATGTTTGCGATGACGTATGACTTCCTCGGAGGCTGGGGAACTCAAACAGGTCACACAACAAACTTACATGCCACAGAGCGCAGTTGGTGGGGAATGGGAGCTGATGTTTTCATTAATCAGATGATAGAGCAAGGTATTCCTAGCGAGAAGCTCGTGATTGGGGCCGCTTTTTATGGTCGAGGCTGGCAAGGGACAAAAGACTTTGCTGGAGAGCTGCCTAAAGGTGACCTAGTTTCTGAACAAGGGGCGCAGTTTGGTACCGGTGAAAACGGTTACTTCATGTTTTGGGACCTTATGAATAACTACAGCAGCAAGCAAGGTTATGAGTATAAGTACGATGAACAAGCTCAAGCGCCTTATTTGTGGAACCCAGATAACAAAGTATTCATATCTTTTGAAGATCAGCGCTCTATTAAAGCAAAGGCAGAATGGGCGAAGAAATCAGACCTAGGCGGTATTTTTACTTGGGAATTATCAGGTGATCCTTCCGGACAGTTGATCGATGTTATGCATAGTGAAATGAATAAATAGTGAAATGAATAAATAACCGAACAGAAAATTCCCAGAGAATAAGGTAGGTGCTTATCCGCCTACCTTATTTAGCTCGTCTATTTAACTCACGTTCTTAAACAGAACATTCCGCGTGCTCAGTCACCTGCATGTTTAGGTGAGTAGCCAGCTCATCGTAAGGAACAGGGCGAGAGAAGTAATAGCCTTGCATTAAATCACATCCACATGCCTTTAGAATTGCGAAGTGTTCGTTTGATTCTACGCCTTCTGCTAATACCACCATGCCGAAGTTCTTACCGATTGCGATGATGTTTTGCACCATTGTGAGTGACTGCTGATCGACAGCAATGTTCTCAATAAAGCTCTTATCGATTTTAAGCTCATCGATAGGCAGTGCTTTCAACATGCTTAGTGATGAATAGCCTGTACCGAAATCATCTAAAGAGATCTTTATATTCTTCTCTTTGAGGGCTTCAAAAGTCGGTTTCACCAAAGTCACATCTTCAATGAACAAGCTCTCCGTAATTTCTAGCGTTAAACAGCTAGGAGAGAGTTGATACTTTTCTAGTGTCGCGAACAAGTGCTCAGAGAAGGATTGATGAGAAAACTGACGCACTGATATGTTGATCGACAGCCCGATCTTTTGTTCTGTTGTTCGGTGCAAGTGGGCGATCTGCATAATGCTGGACTCAATAATAAAAGTACCCAGTTTTTGCATTAAGCCTGTGTTCTCTGCTATCGGTATAAAGACATCCGGCGGAACAAAACCCAATTCGTCATCAATCCAGCGCACGAGTGCTTCTACACCGTGAATACTCTCATTTGCACGAACCAGTGGTTGGAAAACCATGAACAGTGTTTGTTTCTCAATAGCGATGCGTAGCCTTTGTTCTACTTTCATTTTGTACAGGTGCGCGTCTTGCATTTCTGTTGTGAAAATACTGTACGAGTTTTGCTGCTGTTTCGCTTTGTACATCGAAATATCGGCAGAACGTAACAGGCTATCCAGATCTTTTCCGTGTTCAGGGAAACGTGCTACGCCGATGCTGCAACCTAACAAAAACTGAGCATTTTCAACTTCATAAGGCTGAGAAAGCACTTCAATAATGCGCTTGGCGAGTCGTTTAATTTCAGCTTCATTCGACAAGGGCGTTAAGAACAAAAACTCATCACTGGATTCACGTACCAATAGGCTGAGGCGAGATCGGAACCTCATCAAACGCAAAGCGATCTGTTTGAGAACCTTGTCTCCAAAGTCGTGCCCGTGGGTGTCATTGACGCATTTAAAGTTATCTATATCGATAAACAACAGCGAAAACGGCTCTGACTTATCGTCTATCCATTTGCTAATATTTTTACGCATGTACAAACGGTTTGGCAGAGAGGTTAAAGGGTCATGGTTCGCCTGATAAATGAGTTGGCTACGAGTGCGTTGTTCATTCTTGGCAATCGACTTAACCAAAAAGTAGAAACCAAACTGAAGAAAAATAAAGGCAACGAAAAGAATGCTGAATTCTTTTATGAATATACTATCGACGTGAGTTAGATCCGTACGTCCTACCACCCATAATTTGTAGTTTGGGATGTATTTCGCGCTCATTAAAGAGTGGTACTGTTCATCGTCGACGACAAAAGAGTAGGTTTCTTGCCCATTCATCGCTTCTTGCACGCTAATTCCGAAGCGGTCGGTAAAGATACTTGCAATGCGCTGTATGACATCTTTGCCTACTGGAGAGGAATACGCACTCTCAGATTCGATATCACTCGAATAAAACTGGCGATAGCTGTCTTTTCTGATCAGGCTTAGTGTATTGAAACTTCCGGCGTGAGCATTATTTTCAAATACGATCGTTGCGTCTAATCGTAGCCCTGCGGTCATTACTGCATCGGTTTTCTTGCCATTGATTGAAATGGATTTTCTCAGCGGGATAACCAAGCTATTCAACGATTCTTGAAAATAGGTACGGCCAAGCACCATTCTACTGCTTGATAGGGCGTCTAAAAAGGAGTCTCTTGTTGGCGCGTATTGCAGCAAGTTCCTTTGATTCGCAAGCTCGAGATTTGAGCTGATCGAGAGGTAGTCGCCATCGGTATTCAATAAGCCAAACGCTGCTATCGCAGGGTGGGTTTCAAGTAGCTTGTCTAAAATTGGCCTAATTTGGATAGACGCAGTACGTGTGAAATCAGACTGTTGAGCCAGTTGATGGCCGACCACTTCTAACAAGGCTTCTTGACTGGTCAGCAGCGAGTTGACGGAGCTAGAAAAAAGCTCAACCTGAATGTGTTGCTGCTCTATGAAGTCGTCTCTGTTCGCTTTCCAGTTTGTTATTCCCAACGCGGCGAAAAGTATCAGGGTCAGTAGTACGATAAACGCGTACAGCGACCAGATATTTTTCTTAAATAGAGCCATGTTATGCCTTTTGTTGGTTACTACTTTTAACAGACTGCAAGTGACAAACTATTGGGTCGTCAGCGCGATTCATGCAACGAAAAATACAAACATCAATGATGAAAGTATTAATGATTAAATAGTGTAACGACTACGAGCAGAGATTCTTGAGTGAAAAATTAGTATTCATAACGTCGATAACGATTAGTTTATGATTAATCACGAATTATGGTTAGCAAGTTGATGTGGGTTACAAATCAAACGGCGTGAATCGAGTCTTGGTCTCAAACGAACATAGCGTTAACTGCGACATAAAGGCTTACTTCATGAGACGAGAGGCCATCATTATCAGTAAGCTCTTTATGCATTCGCAGTATATTCTAACAGTGGCAGTAAGCGAAGTTGAATTACTTTTTAGTCACGGCGATAGGGAGTTTGTCGTTAGCACCCCATTCCGTCCATGAGCCATCGTAAACGCCCATTTCACCTTTATAGCCAGTGAGTTTAGCGGCTAATAATATGATGCAGGCTGTTACGCCAGAGCCACAGCTAAAGAACATAGGTTGAGAAGGCGTTAATTCTAACGTTGAAAAGATATCAACAAGCTCTTCTTGAGGCTTTAACTTGCCGTTATCGAGTACTTGGGCAAATGGTAGGCAAATCGAATTCGGTATATGGCCACTACGTAAGCCTTCACGTGGTTCTGGGACTTCTGAATCGAAGCGAGCTTGAGAACGCGCATCTACAATGTTTGCGTTCTTGTTAGTTGAGTAACTTTCAACCTGCTGAGCACTGACAAAGTAGTTGTCTTGAAGATGGCCTTCAAAATTGCCCGCTTTTACTTCGGTGCGATAGTCAGTCTCGGTCGCGTAACCAGCTTCGATCCAAGCGGGCAAACCACCATCTAAGATGAATACGTTGTTGTGTCCCATTGCCATAAACATCCACCACGCACGAGGAGAAGCGAAGGTTCCTGAGTTATCGTAAACCACAATCGTACTGTCTTGATTGATACCAATTTCTTTTGCGCGAGTGTTGAAGTGTTTTTCGCTCGGGAACATGTGAGGAAGCAGAGTGTGCTTGTTACAAAAGTCTTTGTCATAGTCAAAACGAATAGCACCGGGAATCATTTGTCCTTTGATCTTTTCTGACTCGCTTGGAATTTGAAACTCGATACTGGCGTCGAGGAGGATGATGTTGTCTTCTGCTAGCAAACGTTGTTGAAGTTGTTCTGGTGAGATGAGTGGCTGATTCATTATTGTTATATCCATTCTTGTTGTTTTAGCGATTCTTGCTGTTATAGCAAATACAGTGTTAGAGCGATTACTGTTGCTTTTGCGAATCCCGTTGTTGTATCGATAGCTACTGAGCTGCTCGACAGTGGATGAACTGATAACTGCTTTGTCCGGTTAATTGATTGTTTAATGTATCAAGCGCAACAACAGAATCAATAGGGCAGTCTGTGGTAGGAGCAATAGAGACCCGAAATACGTCATTATCTTTTGTCTGAACCGTAAGATAACGCCTGTGTCCATCTAAGGATTGAGTGAGCGTGTTCGAAATGACTTTGGCTTGAATGCGTTGTCCCGTCTCAGATGTTAGCGGGAAATAGGCAAGGGCAACTAACAGACCCAACCCGCACATTAAGATAAATAGACCTATTTTTAACTGTTTCATGAGAGTAAGTCTTTGAAGGTTATCTTGAAAATATAAGTGAGATTGCTGGTAAAGTGAATGCTCTTCGCTAAGAAAGCTGAATTAACTGCTCTTCGACGAAAATAAAAAAGTGAGCATTTCTGCTCACTTCTTACTTACAAACAATCAACTTTGAATCTATTTCGTCAGAGATCTCGCTAACGACAAGTTACCTGCTGCTAAACGACTTACTGCCAAACAATCTGAGAGTCACCGCCAGAAACCACTTGTTGTAATGGAGGTTGACCATCGTAAAACCAAATCTCTATCAAGAGTGCTTCATGGTTTACCGGTGCTGCAAAGTTCGAGGCGAACACACCATTATCTAATGGACCTGCGATGACCTTACTGGAGTAATCCGGCTTCAAGGTTGAGTCATCTCTTGTACTAAATCGGCTATAAACGGTCACAAAAGAACGGTCTGTCGAAATGCTGCTGATGTCGATGTCGAGATCAAACTGTTCAACAGAGTTGTAGTCAAACCCGTCAGGTACCACCAAATCACTCATCGTATAGCTTTGCGCTGCTGCCGCACTTGTCGCGGGAGACGGCGAAGGCGTTGCTGTTACCGGAGTCGTCGGGGTTGCAGGTGCCGAGGGTGTAGATGGCGATGGAGTCGATGCACTGCTACCGCCACCACCGCCGCCGCCCCCACAACCGGCTAATACTAATGGCGCTGCTGCTAATATAACGGCGAGTGACTTCTTCATGTTCCAAGTGCTTTGTACAGACATACGTTTTTCCTCAGAGAGATTGCGACTTGAATTAACGCAATGATTGTCTCGATATTGTTTAGTGTGAATAGTCATAACGTCTCTCCTTATGGTTCGTAACGTTGGTTGTCTGCAGGTGATTGGTACCATGTTTGGTTCGTTTCACCGCCGGATTCTGCGTATGGTTTAAATTCTGGGTAAGCGGTAACAATATCGACGTACTCTAGAGGCCACTCCCATTCGTCATCCGAAGTTACTATGAGAGCCCAAGGGTGGTTTTCTGCTGTTTTAAAGTATTTACCTGTTGATGGATTACTGTCATCGACGCCTAAACCAGCTTCAAAAAGGTTGGTGGTATCAAACGCTTCGGTTGGAGCTTGGTCCGGCAAGTGAACTTCCCAGCTGCGTCCTGGATGTAGAGGTAGGTTTTCACCGTGATAATACCCAGGCGTTGCGAAAATGAACGGGTCGTAAGGCATATCGGTCCAGCTGCCAGTACTCACACCGTCACCGGCTAAAGTAATACCAATTTGGAATGAGAACTGCTCATCCTCTTTACATCCATTACTGGTGCGGTAGAAGGTACAGCCAGTGCTGATTTTTTCTGTCAGGTCATTGGCGATAACAAAGATTGCTTCGCTACGTCCATCTTCTAGATCGAGATCAGTGAATACACCATTGTGTTTCATGTAAGAGCTGCCGCTACTCACCAAGCTCGGGTCTAAGTTAGGAAGTCGAACAGCAAAACCATTTCTGTACGTTGCCCCGACAGCAGCTAGGCGGCCGTCAATAGTGGACTTAACGACTTTTCCATCTTTAAGGATTTCGGTAATGCGATACATAAGAACAGCGTCGTTCATGTCGTAGTCGGCTTTATATGGCCAGTTATCTTCGTACGCGAGCGTTGCGTAACCGGAAGCACTTGGGAAGTAACGAGCGGTGGCACCATCGTTAAGAACATCGACTTGAATATCGACCACCTCACCAGAGGTTGAACCGCCAAAGTAACTTAGGTTGGTTTGTTGACTGAATCTGAATCGAGCCCACGTCGTACCGGTCAGTGCGTTGATATCAACATTAAGGAAAAGATCGTTTTCACCAGCGTCTAACAGGTAATCTGTAAACACTTGCTCGTTGGCGCCATCGAAGCTGCCATCTTGGTTCCAGTCTATCCAAGCTGAAAGGTAACCGGTTGTTGAAGCTTCAATCACTACTTTTGAATCAAGACCAGCTTCAAGTGCGGTTACAAAACCGATACCACCGTTCGCCCACTCATCATCAATACCCACGCTTTCATCCGATTGCGGTGTTACGTAGCCGTCAAGATCGGCGTCGGGCGCATCTGTACCTAACCAAGTCACGCCATCTAGTTCATGTCGAGGACCGTTACTTGCTAATAAGGTTAGGTAAGTATCTGGAGCGTCACCGAAGTCGATGTTGGAATCTTCATCCACAACAGGCGCATTCGCACAGCGAGCACCATCATTTTGATTAGAAGAAGGGCCATTCGATACAAACTCTACAGCAGGAACGACACCTGCAGCGATGTTTGCAGCGTTATCTGGGGATAGGTTGATACGGTAGATCTTACCGTCTTGATTTCGAGATACGTAATAGTAGCCGTTTACATCGAAATAGCCTGCGCCGAATGTCCCTGTTTCTCCGGTGTCACCAATGTAGGTTTCTGCGCCTGTGGTTGGGTTGAATTGGTACAAGCCGCCCGAGTTATTATCTATACCATATAAAGAACCATCACTTGGGTGGAAAGCAAAATCGGTCAGTCTTACGGTTGCTGGGCTACCAGCTATTTTGTTAACTGTAACAGTCGCGTTTGGGTCGGAGTCTAGCGGAGATAGGTCAACAGTGAATAAGCCTTTCCCTGTGCGGTAAAGGTAATACACATGGTCATAGACGTCGCCGACATAGAAGGTATGGTCAGTTGGCAGTCCACTTGTGTTGATAACTTCTGCTTGGAAGTCTTGGCCAAGACGCACTAAGCGTTTGTTGGTGGTGTCATAGCCATAAATATATCTGTCTTGAAAGTCGAAACCCACACCATTGATATTGGCATTCATACCCGTATCGTCTTCTAACAGAGTGGTTGAGCCGGTTACTAGGTTAACGCCCCAAACTTGCACTGGGGTGGATTGAAAAAGGTACGCTTTACTTGGACAGGTATCGAATGGCGCTGCGTTGGCGACTAGGGGCGCACTTAATAGCAAACTTAACGTTGTAATTCTCATATCTACATCCTTGTGATGGAAGGTACAGATACAATTACAAGTTATGTGCCAGTTTTAAATTATTGATTTTTAACGGTTATATTTTTAGGTGCTGATTTTTTTACTGTATTCTCAAAATGAGAACTCAAATGAAACTAATCTCTCATAGAGTATTTCAAATTGATAAAGCGAGTTGAGATGCTGACGTTGAGACATAAAAAAGCCCCAACATATAGTCAAGGCTTAGGTTTTCGATAAGAGGGGATATGATTCAGTCTATCCACACACGGAACAATTAGGCATCTTCATTAAATTCATTTCACGCCAGCTGTGAGACATGGCATCGAGAATCAAAAGTTTGCCTTGCTTTGGTTGTCCAAACTTGGCAATAACCTTGATAGCTTCCAAAGCCTGAGCCGCCCCTACCATGCCAACAACAGGTGCCATCACACCGGCTTCGACACAGCTTAGAGCAGCATTACCAAATAGAGCGCTCAAGCACTGGTAGCAAGGTGCATTTTCATCTTGATAAGTGAATACGCTAATCTGACCTTCCATGCGAATCGCAGCGCCCGATACGAGTGGCGTTTTTGATGCGTAACACAAACGGTTCAACTGATTGCGCGTTTCAACGTTGTCACTGGCATCAAGAACAAGAGAGTGTGCTTCGATCAAACTTGCTAGCGCTTCGTCGTCAAGCCTGTGATCGACAGTTTCAATCGTCAGATGAGGATTCAATACCTGCAAGGACTCAGCGGCAGAATCGACCTTCTTCTTACCAATATCAGCATCGGTATGAAGCACTTGTCGCTGTAAATTTGAAAGCTCGACAATATCATCATCGATCAGTGTTAGCTTACCAATTCCCGCAGTCGCCAGGTATTGAGCAGAGGCGCAGCCTAAACCACCTGCACCTAACACTAAGATTGAGCTCTGTTTCAGCGCTTCTTGGCCTTCAAAATCAAACTGTTTGAGAATGATCTGGCGATTGTAACGAAGCATCTCTCCGTCAGACAGTATTTCCATCAGCAAGCCTCGTTAGTAAAGCGTCGAGTTAAACAGTTGAATCTGAACCGTTTCACCGACTTCAACACGGCCACGTTCGCGCTCTAGTACCACAAAGCAGTTTGCTAAGCTCATTGAGCGGAAAGCGCCAGAGCTTTGGTTACCTGTTGTTTCTACTACAAACTGACCGTTTTCAATCGAGTAGATGCCACGTTGATAATCAGTACGGCCTGGGCCTTTTTTGAATGCAGATTTAGTGATAGCAGGGATCGATTCTGGTGCTGTCCATGCGGTGTGACCAGCCAATTTAGCCAGCATAGGTTGAACTAACACATACATAGTCATCATTGCTGATACTGGGTTACCCGGTAGGCCACAGAACCACGCGTTATCCAACTCACCAAATGCGAACGGTTTACCGGGTTTGATAGCGAGCTTCCAAAAGCCGATTTGACCGAGTTCTTCCAAAATATCTTTGGTGTAATCCGCTTCACCAACACTCACGCCGCCAGAAGTCACAACAACATCTGCGAGTTCTTGAGCTTTCTCGAAGGTTTCTTTAAGCGTTGCAGGGCAATCAGGGATGATGCCTAGGTCAATCGCTTCACAACCAAATGCTTCAATCAGCGGTTTAATGCCGTAGCGGTTGCTGTCGTAGATCTGACCGTCTTCAAGAGGCTGGCCTAGCGGTTTTAGCTCATCGCCAGTAGAGAAGAAAGCGACTTTAGGCTTGTGTGCCACAGTTACATGGCTCACACCGAGCGAAGCAATCATTGGAATGTCACGAGGCGTTAAACGTTCGCCACGGCTAAGAACGATATCGCCTTGCTTGATATCATCACCAGTAGGGCGAATGTTATTGTTCAGCTTGATGTCGTCTTGTTGAATCTCAATGCCAGCGTCAGTTTCAGCCGTGTTTTCTTGCATGATTACGGCGTCACAACCTTCCGGGATCTTTGCGCCTGTCATAATGCGAATACAGGTGTTTGCTGGCCATTCACCTTCAAATGGTTGACCTGCAAAGGACTTGCCCGCTAAAGGCAGTACTTTACCGTTCTCTAGGTCTGCTAAGCGCAGTGCATAGCCGTCCATTGCTGAGTTATCAAAAGGAGGGACGAAAATAGGGGATAGAATATCTTCAGCAAGTACGTAACCCAATGCTTCTGCCAATGGCAGTGATAAGGTCGTTTGAATAGGTTTAATTGGTGATAGCAGCTTATCTAGTGCTTCTTCAATTGGCATCAAGCCCGGAGCGTCGCAACAGCCCATAATTGAAATCCTTTGATCGTTATTATTTTGATTTGGTGGTTGGCACTAGAGATTCAATAGTTATCAAATCATGATGGTTCGCCAACGAAATTGCAGCCACTTTAGCATAGTTTAAGCCCCGTAAATAATGACCTCCCTTAAAATATGGGTGTATTTATTCAAAATTCCGAGTATCCTTGTTTGCCATCCAGAAGGGGTAATAAAAGAGGAAGTTCAATGTCAGGTCTTAGCGAATCAGCGAAGTTGGTTAAAGATGCGCTAGCAAGCCGCGGATTAGAGACACCAATGAGTCCTAACCAGGTTAGCCGAGAAGAGAAAAAGGAACGAATCGAACACCATATGCGTGAGATTCTCACTCTCCTTGAACTTGATCTTACGGACGATAGTCTGGAAGAAACACCGCAACGTATTGCTAAAATGTACGTGGATGAAATTTTCTCTGGTTTGGATTACGCTAATTTCCCTAAAATTACTGTAATCGAAAACAAGATGGGTGTTCGTGAGATGGTACGAGTAAAAGACATTACCGTGACCAGTACGTGTGAGCACCACTTAGTGACGATTGATGGTAAGACTGCGGTCGCTTATATCCCTCGTGGGAAAATCATCGGCCTTTCAAAGATTAACCGTATTGTTCGATTCTTTGCTCAGCGTCCACAAGTTCAAGAGCGTATGACTCAGCAGATTCTTGTTGCATTGCAAACGCTACTCGAAACCGATGACGTTGCTGTCACCATGGATGCCGTTCACTACTGCGTGAAATCACGTGGTGTAATGGACGCGACCAGCGAAACGACAACAACAGCTCTGGGCGGTATCTTTAGATCAAACCCAGCAACGCGCCACGAATTCTTACACGGCCTGCGTTAATTCGCTGTATTATAGGATGAACGCAATTTAGCCTCTGTAAATTGATGTTCGTTGAAAATATTCTAAGCCTCGCTTTCTGCGGGGCTTTTTTACGCCTGTAATGACTACGAATGTCGTTTTTCCCTAGAGTGAAGAATGAGCGACTCATTCATTTTCGTCATTCCCTAAAGCGAGGAACAAACGTAATAGGGAATCTGTTTTGATGAAGTGTTTATTGGTATAGCTGGCACGAGATCCCCGATTCAGTCGTTCCTCCTTCTCGAGGATGACGAAGAGTGTGGGGGAATTAGCTCAATAGTATTTCACCTAAAGCGGTTTTTGTTTCTGTCTAGGCAAACCGAAACGTTGAATCTAAGTAACACGAGTCCGTCATTCCCTAAAGTGAGGAACGAGCGTAATAGGGAATCTCTTGCGGTTAATCAGAATAAGTACGCTCTATAAAAATATAGAGCGTAACTAGAGTCGATCGCTGGTGGAGTGCTTAAGAAAGGTTAAACAGACGCTTTAAGTGGTGAACAATACCGGATGGCTTGTTCTCAGCTTGATAGATGTTCAAACCATCATAAAAACTCGCCATGAACTCTACGCGAATCTCATCATCACTGCTTCTCGATATACGAGACAGTAGCGTAGCGGCTACAGCAGCATGATCATTGGCTAGGCTGTAATCCATGCCTAGTCGTCCTTGAATGAACAACCACAAGTGCGTGACTAGTTTTAACTGTTGAGCGTTAGAGTTTTGAAACTTGTCGCTGTGCTCAGATCCCACTGTATTATCGAATACATTTTGCATCGCCTCATTCGCTTCTTTATTACTTTCAAAGTGATAGCTTGCATCGATATGTACCTTGGTTAGCAGACCAAGCAACGTCTGACGTGCAGAGTTGTCTGGCTTGTTCTCACAAGCGTGTTTAAACAAAGCGTGGTTTTCATCAATAAATGACGACAGCTCTTTCTCGTAGCCTGTCGAGAGCGCTTTTACTGAATCTAAACCTGCTTCTTTTAAACACTGGTGAAGCTTGGCTCTAGCTTGTTGTTTGGCTTTGATTTCTTGCTGCGCGTCGGCTTGTTGCTTGGATTCTTCTAGCTGGCTAGCTGCTGTTTGTGAATTATTCGGGGTTGGACGCTCAGTCATTACTCTGTAGCTCTTCCCACGTTACTTCTGCCGATTGAGTATCGCTGTTAATGAAAGCAGAGTTACCCGTCAGCATGACTGAAAGATCCATCGTGCGTTGTGTCATCGCTGCTAGCTGCTCAATACCATCGTTGTCTAGACGAACGATCTGAGCTTTTAGGTAACCGAATTTCCCTTTGTTCTGCTCCCACCAAACGTTTGATTTAGTGTTGAAGCTGAATACACGCACTGATTTAGATAGGCGAGTTGCCTTCTTAACACGCTCTGGATCAGGTTCGCCCACATCAACCCATTCTAGGATTTGATCATCTAACGACTTCTGCCATAAATCGGGTTCTTCAATGCTAGACAACCCTTTAGTGAACTCAAGTTCAGGAGATGCATTGATACAGAAAGCCATGATTCGAGCCATCATTCGCTGTTCTGTTTCAGAAGGGTGTTGTGCAACCGTTAGATTAAAAGAGTCGTAATAGTCGCGATTCATATCGGTTAAAGAGATACGAAACTTGTAGATTGTCGGTTTAAGAGCCATTGAGAGGGTGTCTTAGGTAGAAATAGTGAAGGGGAATATTACCTTAAATCTCTGAATAGCGGGTAAAAAAATAGCCAGCAGAGGCTGGCTATTTTTAGAAAGCTTTAAAATACTAAATTAAAGTACTTTGATGCTGTCAGCTTGTGGGCCTTTTTGACCTTGAGATACTACGAACTCAACTTTTTGGCCTTCAGCAAGAGTTTTGAAACCGTCGCCAGTGATAGCAGAGAAGTGTGCGAATACGTCTGGACCGTTTTCTTGTTGAATGAAGCCGAAGCCTTTAGTTTCGTTGAACCATTTTACTGTACCAGTAACTGTGTTAGACATGATGATATCCTAAAATTAAATTTTTATTTTGAGCCAATTGTGGCACTGATAGCGCGGAAAAGTTTATTGCTATTGCGTACAACACAACGGGGTTACTAGTAATCCAACGAAATGTTTATATACAAAGAACTTTCTTTCTAGCCGGGAACGAGTCTAAATCAAATCAGGGGATAGTCAATCGAATACATAGGGAAAGGTTGCAGAAACTTGGGGGTAGTCAAACTTTGCATTCCTTAAATATCATGGAGTTACAGTTGTATGGTGATTTGTTGTAGTTTTTGTGAAAAAGGTGGTCGAAATTGATGACGAATTTGGAGTAAATGCACTGTTTTAGCGCATTCATTTTTGCAAATTTAAAGCCGCTAACTGGGCGTTGAGCCCACTTTTAACGGCTTATATTTATAAATGTCGTTGTAAGGTAAATGCCTTTACTTGAACGAGGTCTCGGCTACTTTTTCAATCGGTACAAGTTGCCATTATCAGTGCTGAAGAAGATGTCTCCGTTTGGTGAAGTTTCGATGTCTCTTATCCTTTCGCCCAAGTCCTCTAAAATGCGTTCTTCCTCGATTGCCTCACCTTGTTCATTGACTGTCACAATATTGATGTGAGTAAGTTTTAGTGCGCCAGCCAGCAGTTTGCCTTTCAGCTCTGTGTATTTGTCTCCTTGGTAAACAATCAAACTGCCCGGAGCGATTGAAGGAACATAGACTTTTTTAGGCGCTTCAATACCATCTTTGGTTTCCGATTCGCCAACGCTGATAGGGCCCCAATACTCTTTTCCGTGTGAGGTGACTGGCCACCCATAGTTGGCACCTGCTTTTATTAGGTTAATTTCATCACCACCGCGAGGACCGTGTTCAATCGACCAAAGCTTTTGAGTCGGGAAATCGTAATACAGACCTTGTGGATTGCGATGGCCAAAGCTCCAAATTTCATTGAGCACTTTGTTGTTATCCGTGAATGGGTTATCGCTTGGTGTGCTTCCATCAGCATTCAATCGTAATATTGACCCGGCGTGAGTCATGGTGTCTTGGCCGTTGTCTCGATCACCGCGGTCGCCGATTGAAAAATACAGGTGGCTATCATCAAAGGTGATACGGCTACCAAAGTGACGTCCGGTGTCCGTTCTGGATTTAGATACAAACACATCTGTCCAATTGGTGACTTCATTATTGTTGTAATTAGCAGAAGCCAGTGTTGTTACACCTTCACCATCGACGTCTTTACTGTAAGTGACGTAGAACTTTCCGTTTTCAAAAGGGGAGAGTGCGATATCTAATAATCCACCTTGGCCTTTCGCCCATACATTGGGCAGCCTGAACAGTGTTTTTTGATCGCCTGTTTTTAAATCGACATGTTTAATAACGCCTGATTTTTCTGTGACTAGCATGGACTTATCGTTGACATAAGCGAGCCCCCAAGGGATCACGAGTCCGTCGGTGATCTTCTCTGCCTGCCACGCAAAGGCTGACGTTATAGGACCAGAGGCAAGTAGCGCCAAAGCACATGAAAAAATACGGTGATGAGTGTTCATTGAAGTCCCTTGATTATGAGCATCTAGTGTTAGTCTAGCGCTTGTGGCCGATAGGCGAAAAGCCGAGGTTGCTGAAAAGTGACTATTCACATATTTAGTTGAACGACTATTGTATGATTATACAAGCTCACGTATGTTTACTGTGCCTTTCTCTATTTGATCCCGTCGGAGCATTATGAACAACTCGCCAGCAGCATTTTCGCTATTTTCTCAGTTTTTATGTTGTGAGTTAGATACGCACGATTTTTCTTCGAACGGACGTATTAAACGATGAGTCGTGGATTTGATTTTAAATCGATCTTACTTGCGTGTTTGGTCATCAGTATCGGTCAGCTCAGTATGGGCTTGGTGTTTCCTTCTTTACCTTGGATCGCAAAAGATTTTAATGTCTCGCTAGAGCAAGCTCAGCTTTTGGTGAGTGTGTATTTATTAGGCTTTGGCCCTTCCCAGTTTATTTATGGCCCTATTTCCGATGCTCTTGGGCGTAAGAAGGTACTGCTAAGCGGTTTGTTGATTGCGATGCTGGGCCTCTTGATGATCATCTTCTTCAGTCACTCGTTTACTAGCATGGTGATGGGGCGATTCCTGCAAGGCTTAGGAACCGGTTGTTGCGCGGTACTTGCTCGTGCTTCCACGCGAGACAGATTCAGTGGGGCAGATTTACCGCTCGCGATGTCTTACATTGCTATGGTTGCATCGATTACACCTTTGATTGCGCCGGTTATCGGTGGATTCATTAACTTCCACTTCGGTTGGAGCATGGTGTTCATCTCACTAGTTGGCTATGTCTCTTTGGCTTGGGTGGTATTGGCGTTCAAATTTAAGGAAACCGTGACTCAGGTTTCGGCGATCCCTTCGCCGAAGAAAATGGTTTCTCAATATAAAGAGTTACTTACTTCTCGTTATTTTGTGAGCTTTGCGAGTATCGGTTGGCTTAACTTTAGCTTGATGATCACCACCGTATCAGTGATGCCGTTTATCATGCAGAACCAGATTGGTATGACGTCAGATGAATACGCGATGTGGGCGGTGATACCTGCATTAGGCATGCTTGGCGGAACAAGCTTATGTAACCGCATTCGCCCTATGCTGGGTAACAAGAAAACTCTGTTATGTACTCCTGTGTTACACGTTGCTGCGGCTTTGTGGCTGTTCTTCTGTCCACTCGAGCCTTTGTATCTGATGCTTGGCCAGTTTTTGATGATTCTTGGTAATGGTATTGCGTTACCTTGTGCTCAGGCGTTAGTGATGTTGCCTTATAAGAAGAACGCCGGCGCGGCTGCTGCGATGTCTGGGGGCGGGCAGATGGTGGTCTCTTCAATGGTGAGTATGGGACTGGTTCAGTTAGGGTTAGGGGAAGCGTGGCATTTATCGCTCGTCATCATGCTGTTCACATTGATTACCCTGTTTAACATTTTGCGTGGTTTCAGTAGCCAAGAAGCGAGAGAGTCCCAGCTTAGTTAGTTGTTTAGTTAATTAGCTAGCTGCCCAGCTAGTGGAAAACAAAAAGGCCATTGAAGTTTTGCGATTTCAATGGCCTTTTTAATGTTCAGCGCTTTGGTTTAAGTTGCCAGAATACATGCTATTTGCAGACTGGTTAGGGCAAGTGGTGGTGTTCCCAGCGCAGCTTGCAGCAGGGACGTTAGTTTCCATTATTGGTGGCAGTTATTTCATTTTCTTGTTACTGAAATCTCGAACAACATAGCTTCTGCTAATGACCTAAAGCCATTTCTAATCAAAGCTATTGGCAAAAAGGCTACGAATGAAAAGCAGTGAATGGAGCGATCCATCACTGCTTTTTTGTTGATGTCGTTTAAGTAAGGGAGAATCGTTAAGCAACACAGGTCTCGCTTCTTAATGTGCAAGTTTGGCATATGTTAATAAAATGTATAACCTAAAGGTCTGACCACTGATAAGGTAGCCACCATGCCAAACCTCGATCGTATTACTTGTTCTATCGATGAAAACCAAATTGCGACGGTTGTGTTGAATCGACCCGATAAGCTCAATGCTATTGATATGGCAATGTTCCAAGGCGTGAATAATATGGTGACTCAGCTGAAAAAGAACACTGAGATTCGTGCTGTAATAGTGAAGGGCGAGGGATCTGATTTTTGTTCAGGGCTCGATGTTAAGTCTCTTTTGACCAGTAAATCTGGGGCGATGAAGCTCTTGTTTAAATGGCTACCGACATTGCCTAACGCTGCACAACGCTTTTCATTGGGTTGGCGAGATATTCCATGCCCAGTCATTTTTGCGATTCATGGTCGTTGTTGGGGAGGCGGTCTGCAATTGGTCTGTGGGGGTGATTTTAGAATTGCTAGCCCGGATGCGAACTTCTCAATATTGGAAGCAAAGTGGGGTCTGATTCCAGACATGGGAGGCACTATCGCTTTTAGAGAGCTGATGCGTAAAGATCACACCCTTGAAATGGCGATGACGGCCAAAGTGATCGACTGTGAAACCGCTAAAGAATATGGGTTGGTGACCAAGATTGCCGAAGATCCTTACGCTGAAGCCTATGCGTTGGCACTTGAGTGTGCGAATCGGTCGCCAGATGTCGTCGCTGCTAACAAGAAACTCTACAACAAGACCTGGTGGTCAAGCCCGGGCATGGCTGTGTTCTACGAGACTTGGTATCAGATAAAGGTTGGGTTAGGTAAGAACAGGGCGATTGCTGCTCAACGTGAAATTCATCGAGACAAACCACGCCCTTACGTTGCCAGAAAGTTTAAATAGCGTTTGTACAGTAATAATGGATATTCCCTTTGTTTATAGGGCTTTGCGGTAACCTTAGAGCAATTTAATGTCTAAGGCTAAATGAGCGCTCTGATGAACAAAACTTTTACTTACTCTCTAGCTGCCACTGCAATTTTTACTAGCTTAAATGCATTCGCAAGTGGCCTGTTTTTGCAAGAAGCTGTCGTTGCTAATGCCGGTACTACTGGCGCTGGTGACGGTGTTTACACTCGATCTGCCGCGGCGATGTGGACTAACCCTGCCACTATGTCTCACATGGGCGAAAGCAAAACGACCATTAACACTATGGCGTTTGATCTTGAGATGCAATATCAAGATAACTTAGATTCAAGTGACAACGGTAAAGCTCATTCCATAATGCCTTCATTTGGTGCCTTTCACGCACATCAAGTCACAGACAAACTACACCTTGGTATTGCGCTTGGTGCTGTTGGTGGTTCTAGCCTTGATTACGGCAGTGATTGGGCGGGTGCTGCACTTCTAGAAGATATCACTCTCACTGCAATGCAAGTGAACCCCTCATTGAGCTACCAACTTAATGACCAATGGTCGGTTGGTGCAGGTATTCAATTGAGTTGGGCTGCATTCCAACAAACAACGTCAATGCTTACTGCCAAGCAAGATACTGACTGGGCATACGGTTATAACCTTGGTGTAATGTACACACCGACAGATAAACTTAAGCTGGGCGCAAGTTACCGTTCTAAGCTAGAGCATGAGTTTAACAATGATGTAAATGGCGTTATTAACCAAGGCGTATTGAATTCATTATCAACTGATATTGCTCTACCTGAAATCATCGATGTCAGTGCGAGCTATGCTTTGAACTCTCAACTTGATCTACTTGCGAGCGTTCAGTTCCACCGTTGGAGTGAATGGGATACAACCGTTCTTGATTTTGGAATAGCAGGAAGTCCAATTAATGGTGTTCCGATTGAGCGCGACTGGGATGATGTTTGGAAATTTGCGGTTGGTGCTGATTATCAACTTAACTCAGACTGGCGTTTAAAAGCCGGCTTCTCTTATGAGACCTCGCCACAAGATGATCCTTCAATGCAGTGGGTTGACCTTCCAGTCGGTGAGCAGTACCGCTACTCGATAGGTGCTTCAACGTATTGGGATGATATCTTAATCGACGTGTTCTACGAATACGCAGATTTAGGTTCTGTTGATATGGACCGTAATCTTGCTGGTAGCGATATCAATTTGCTAAACGGTTCGTTCGATGGTCGTATCCACTTTGTTGGCGTTAGCGCGACCTTCTAATGACATTACGTAATCTATTACTTGTTGCTGTGGCAATGCTTGGTTCGATGGGTGCTTTTGCTGAAGAGAAGCACCCTGATGATCCGACTAAAATCGTGACTAAAGCTGGCGTTGCTTATAACGAAGATTTGCAGTTCTCTGGGTCTATTGGGCTTGATGAAGCGCGAATGATTAATGCTCGAGTCAATGCAGACGGCGAAGAGTGGCGAGTAGGCGGTTCATGGCTGTTGCCTATGGGTATCGTGAACTTCAACTTTAGCCGCTCTGAGTATGATAACGATGCTTATAAGAACAACTACAGTATTGGCACATTTATACCACTGAGCTATTTCGATATTGAACCGTTCGGTTGGCAAATCTTCCCTATGGCTGGTTACAGCTATAATGACGGCGAAGTAGCGGTTTTCGATGATGATAATGTTGGCTCTGACTATGTATTGATGCCGAGTGCAACACATGGTGGTTATATTGGTGCGTTTGGCTTAAAAACGATTACGGATGAATGGTCTATCATGGGCTTCGGTGGTGGTTCAATGGGCTCTGATGATTATTCAGGGTACTGGGCTGGCGTCGGTGCGAGCTACAAGTTGAGTGATGCTCAATCCTTTAACTTCTTCACTATCTTTGCTGAGGATGACTTCGGTGAGAATAACAGTGTTGGCGCTTCTTATACCTATGAATTCAAATAGTTATTCTCATAGATCGTCTTAGATAAAAAGAACTGAGTGTAGGGTCACCAATTTAGTGAATCTACACTCAGAACTTATCGCTTTTCTATGAGCTTTCTAGTGTTGAAGCCGTGCTAGCAAGCCGTTTCGTAACGTTCAACATAGCTTTGCATTACCTCGTTCATCGCTTTCGTAATATTGGCGTATTGTGCTTCTTCTAGGTTCGCGAGAGACACACGCAGAGACCACTTTGGCGCATCAAAACCCGCACCCGGCATTACAATCACGCCATGTTCTTCTGCAAGGCGAACCAAGAAATCCAGCGGCTCATACGTTTCTTCTAACCATGCGAAGAAGTCGTTGCTGTGAATCGTTTGAGCAATTTCTTTCAGATCAATCTCCACGTAATAGAACGCACCGGTTTGATCGCCTTCAGCAACGATTGGCGCGGCTAAGTTCTTCTGCATTAGAGTGTGGTAGCGACGACGCACAATTTGTTTCGCGAGTCGTTTGTACTCTTCGCCATCCTTCATCAAAGACAGCAGCGAGAACATTGTCATTTGAATCTGCTGAGGTGTTGAAAGACCGGCGGTATGGTTCAGTGCTACTGCACGGCTGTCTGCCACTAAACGGTCAATGAACTTAATCTTACTCGGCTCAAGTGCAATGCCTTGGTATCGCTGAGATAACGTGCTTCGAGTGTCTTCTGGAAGATCTCGAATCATGCGGTCGAAATTATTGTCTTCGTGTACGCCAATCACGCCTAAACGCCAGCCTGTTGCACCAAAGTACTTAGAGTACGAATACACTAGAATCGTGTTCTTCGGAGCCAGCATCGCTAGTGATGTGAAGTTATCAGCGAAAGTGCCATAAACATCATCTGTAAGAAGGATGAGGTCAGGGCGGCGGTTAGCAACCTCTGCAATCTTATAGAGTGTCTCATCGCTTAATCGAACCGAAGCAGGGTTGCTTGGGTTAACGAGGAAGAAAGCTTTAACACTTGGATCGTTCAGTTTTTCTAATTCAGAGTCTGGGATTTGCCACGCAGACGCTTCATCAGCCATGATTTCTACTTTGTTGAGCGCGTAATCTTCTAGCTCTGGCATTTCAATGTACGGAGTGAAAATCGGCGCACCAATCGCGATGGTGTCACCAGGGTTTAATAGTCGGTTGCTCTTTAGCGTGTTAAAGATGTAAACCATTGCCGCCGTGCCACCCTCAACGGCGAACAAGTCAAACTTTCCTGTAGGTAATGGCTGCGAGCCCGCCATTTCTTGCTCAATGTATTTACGAGCAATGAGTTCCGAATATTTGAGCATGCGATCAGGCACTGGGTAGTTGTTACCTAGAATCCCCTCAACCCATTCATAAATAAGCGCATCACCGTCTACCTGATATTGATCCGTAATAAACTGGAAGGCTTCAATGAGGAATTGCACACCTTCTTGGTCTTCGTATTTTTCACAAAACTGTAGGAAGCGAAGACTCATGTTTTCTTTCTCGCCCATACCGCCAAAGCCTTGGTAACCAGAGAAGGTCGCTTTTGACTCTTCAAGGGCAAACATACCGAGTTGGAAGAAAGCTTCACGAGGCGCTGTCGCAACCCAGTTTGGATTACCACGACCAGCGTTGATCATAGTCTTTTCATGTGAATGCTGAGCAAGGTCAATCAGTGTATTTTTTACTTCGAATGGGCTTAGTGTTTCTAGGCGTTTTTCATCTGTGCGTTTCATAGTCGTTTCTCTTTTAATTTGTTTAAGATCCAAGTTTGTTGGATAGACAAGTGAGTCATTTCTTTGAGCAGCTAGCCTGCTTGGCTAGCTACTGTGTTAAGTCATTAATTAATAAGTTGAATCATCAATTGGCTGATTCGGTGTTGATTACGAGATTTTGGTGATTAGGTTGATGATGATCGGACCCCATAAGGTGAGGAAGATATTGGCAACCGCATAAGTCATCGTGAAACTCGGTACTGGTGTGCTGTTTTGTGTTTTTTCTAGTAGCGATGCGAATGCAGGGTTTGCACTGCGGCTACCCGCCACAACGGCTAAGGCTTCTACCGGGTTTTTGATTTTCAATACGTAGTAGTTGAACAGGAACGTAAGTATCTGAGGAATGAGTGTGACCAACACACCAAGCAGCAGCAGGGTTACGCCATTTTGTTTGATTGCCGTCAGCGCTGGAGCGCCTGCATTAATACCAACAACCGCAACAAATACTGCAAGGCCAAAGGTTTGCATGAAGTTAGCGGCACCGTGGTTAATGCTGCCCATGCGTGGTGTGCGCATTCTTAAGTAGCCAACCAATAGGCCAGATACCAAACAACCTAAACCTGAACCTAGAGCGATATGAGAACCGCCGATGGTGAAACCAATCTCGCCAATCAGATAGCCAAGCACCATGCCGAAAGACATTGTTACGAAGTCAGTTACGCTTGGAAGCGGGCTGTTGTAGCCGACTTTTTTGGCTACTTTGGCTAGGTCTTCTTTTTGGCCGACAAGAGTGACTTCATCACCAAGGTGAAGTTCTGTTTCTGGTAGCGTTGAGATGTCGTGTCCCATACGAGAAACCTGTGTTACGTATACGCCTCGACGTACGTTCGCATTGGTTTCATCACGCAGTTTACGCAGAGTAACGCCAGCGAGTTTTTTGTTGGTCAGTACGATTTTTTGTCGTGTGTGAACCACATTGTTTTCTTCGCTAAATTCACCGATCTCAATACCCAGCGAGGTCACTTTAGGGAATGCTTGAGTTAACCCTGTAAGGTAGACTTTGTCGTTGGCTGCTAGGATTGGGTTTTTGGTCAGATCTAAGCTGGTGTCTTTGTCTTCATTTCCTCGGTGAATCGCTTCAATCGTTAGGTCTGCATTGAACGCTTCTTCAATCTCAACCACGCTTTTGCCAACAAATATTGAATTGCTGCCTACTTGATAAGCACGTGATGACACTCGGCTTAATGCTGAGAATTCCCCTTCATTTAACTGTTTGCTTCCAGAGCCCATTTGTTCAGCGAGTTTTTTCGCTTCTTTAGTGATGTTCCAACCCATTACCATCGGAATGAGCGACATCATTAGAATCGGACCAAGAGAGCCGAAGATGTAGGTGATTGAATAACCCACAGCAACATTTGTTTTAAGTGTTGAGGTAACATCTGGTGCTAGGTTCAGCTGATCGATAGCATTACCTGCAGTACCTATGATTGCCGATTGAGTTAAGCCACCTGCCGCTAGGCCCGCAGCTAAACCTTTATCTAGTCCTGCCCATTTAGAGAGCAACACAACCGTGATTAATCCTACAAACGTCATCACAAACGAAGCGAATAAGCGTGTGAGTGAAGAGAGGCGGAATGACGAGAAAAACTGAGGACCGCCGTTGTAACCCACCATAAAAATAAATAAAGCAAAGAAGATACTTTTTACTTCGTTAGAGATAGCGATACCACCGATCTGACCAAGTGCTACAGCAACAAGCAGTGAACCTGCGATTCCACCTAATTCAAACTTACCGATTTTAATTTTACCGATTAAGTAACCGAGACCGAGTGATAAAAAGAGCGCTATAAACGGATAGTCTCTAAGTTGTTCAATAATAAATGACATAATAATCCTTGAATGAAATAGCAATCATCACTGACTCGCTATTTCATTTTTTAATTTGGTTTAACGTTTGATTAAGCATTAATCCATATTTGGTTGATGAATTGATCTAATGCTTATTTTTAATAATCTGGAATTAACCCAGGTTTCTACTTTTTATGATGCAGTCGTGACGATTTTTTGTGGTCATGCATTTTATTTTTGTGATGCTTATTATGATGACCATCAGAATGGTGATTGACTAAATGCTTGTGACCTTCTGGGTCGCCACCGTGTTGACCAGAATGAGAGGGTTGATGCTCTCTATATTCTAAATGGTCTTTATTATGCTTATGGGCAACATCTTCTCCATATATACGTTTCATCTTTTCTTTAATAGCGACTTTAGTGTGATTAATTTGATTCGACATAGTTAACTCGTTTAATTGTTTAAGGAACGATGAGAATTATATCGATCGAGAAAATAGATAAATCATTTTCAAATAAAATAGCAATAAAACAAAAATTGAGTGTGGATTGGTGTTTCGCGTTTAAGTTGTTGATTTTTATTGTTTGATTTTTATTTTATATAAGATGAAGTGGATGTTATATGAGTTTTATTTATTGGTGGTGTCGATGGATAGAATGACCAGACTTAAAAAAACAAGGTGAACACATGAGTAAGTATAAAGGCGTTATCGTCGGGTCAGCTCTTTTTATATTACTGTCTTTTGTATTTGGATTTCATTATGTAAAAGGTGAAATGATCAAAGAGAAGGTCGCTAATTTTAAAATGCCAGCCATATCTGTAACAACGGAAAAAGTAAATCAAGATACTTGGGACAAAAGTTTAAAAGTCATTGGTAACATTCACTCTAATCAATCTATTGATGTGACGAGCCAAATGTCAGGCCAAGTAAAAGAGATTCTCTTTACTTCAGGTCAGCAAGTAAATAAGGGTGATGTTCTTGTTAAATTGGATGACGCTTTATTGAAGTCCAACTATAAGAGCCAGCAATCCAAAGTTGAATTGGCAAGAGTCGAATTGATGAGAAATAAATTGCTCCTTAGAAATAACAGCGTTTCAAAAAATTCGGTTGATAAGCTACAAGCTCAATTTAATGCTGAAGGTGCAAAGCTCGAATATATTGCTACGCAAATCGACTACATGAAAGTGAAAGCGCCATTTTCTGGCAGTGTTGGGATTCGCAATATCGATGTGGGTGATTTTATTAATTCAAGCACAGCGATTGTCGAGCTGGAAGACAAATCAAAGCAGTATGTCGATTTCTCTATTCCAGAGCTTTATTTACACGATGTGAAGGTAGGGCAGGATTTACAGTTTTATTCAGAAGCAACCAACGATGAAGTCTTTCACGGCACTATTTCTGCCATTGAACCGAGCTCAGACAGCAACACGCACAATATCGAATTGAGAGCCATGGCTAACCAAGCTGTGCCGTTAGAAGCGGGTATGTATGTCGACGCTACGTTAATCACATCGGAATCGGACACTATCGTGGCGGTGCCTTCTGTTGCGATCAGTTACACCTTATACGGGAACACCGTGTTTGTGTTGGATACGTCGACCAAAAAAGCCAGCGAACACACAAGCAAAGATGCATCACCATTCTATGAGTACAAGGTTGTGCAACGCACTGTCGAAGTCGGCCCTAAACAAGGTGGTTATGTTGGCGTGGTTTCTGGCTTGAAAGCAGGGGATGTGGTTGTGACTTCAAACCAACACCAACTTAAGAACGGTGGATGGGTTCTGGTTAACAACCAACATCCGCTGATCACTGACAAAAGCACAAAGCAAAGTAACTAGGAAACTCCCATGACATTTACTGATGTATTTATCAAACGTCCAGTTTTGGCTACGGTATTAAGCCTTGTACTGTTGGTGTTAGGTCTTAAAGCCTTCACCTCACTGCAAGTGCGTCAATATCCAGAAATTGAAACAGGCGTTATTACCATTACAACGAGTTATCCAGGTGCCAGTGCATCCAGCGTTCAAGGGTATGTGACGCAGCCACTGCAGGCAGAAATTGCTCAAACAGCGGGCATTGATTACATGACATCGGATAGTGCTCTGGGTAAGTCGGTTATCACGGTTTATCTGAAGCTAGGATATCCATCGGACAGTGCTTTGACTGAGATTTTGTCTCTCGTGCAGCAAGTAAAATATAAGCTGCCATCGGGCGTATTGGATCCGAGTATTCTTAAGTCGACGTCTCAGTCTCCGATCTTATATGTTTCATTTTCGAGTGACACATTGAAGACGGAGCAAGTCTCGGACTATGTGAGCCGTGTGGTTAAGCCGACTTTCTCTACTGTTGAGGGGGTGTCAAAGGTCGACATGTTGGGGCAAGAAGATTTTGCGATGCGAATCTGGCTGAACCCTCAACGACTGGCTTCATATGGTTTGACGGCTGAAGATGTTCAAAACGCGCTTCGTGCAAATAACATTGTGAGTGCGGCGGGCAAGCTGCAAAACCCTTATATCGAAGTTGATATTAACGCTCATACCGATTCAAGTTCAGTAGACGATTTCAAGAACATGTCTTTGAAAACGCATGATGGGCAACTGGTGCACTTGAAAGATGTGGCGACGGTTGAATTAGGCGCAGCAAACTATGACTCAGACGTTGAGTTCAATGGTGTGACTACCGTATCAACGGCGATCAGCAATACGGCAACGTCGAACCCGTTAACCGTTGTTGAAGGCATTTACGAATTGCTTCCGCAGATCCAAGCAGGCCTACCTGATGGTATTAAAGCGGACGTAATCTATGACTCAACTAAGTTTATCGAAACCTCAATTGATGAAGTAGCGAAAACCTTAATGGAGGCTGCGCTGATCGTTGTCATCGTTATCTTCGCCTTTTTGGGCTCAATGCGAGCGATGTTGATACCACTTGTAACGATTCCTTTGTCATTGATTGGCTCTATGTTCTTCATGTTGAGCATGGGTTTCAGTATTAACCTGTTGACGCTGCTTGCCATGGTATTAGCGATATCGCTGGTGGTTGATGATGCCATCGTCGTTGTAGAAAACACATTTCGTCACTTAGAAGATGGCACCAGCCCAATTAAGGCAGCAATAGACAGTGCACGTGAAATTGCAGGCTCGGTTATTGCGATGACCATTACATTGGCCGCAGTGTATGCGCCTATTGGTTTCATGGGAGGACTCACCGGTAAGCTGTTTACTGAGTTCGCATTCACTTTGGCGGGTTCAGTATTAATTTCGGGTTTCATCGCTTTAACGCTAACGCCGATGATGTGTTCAAAATTGCTTAACAAATCGGTTCTCGATGGAAAGCTGGTTAAGAAAATCGATGCGGTAATTGAAGGCGTAACAGAGCGCTATCGTAAAGTGCTCGAACATGTGTTGAACAACCGTGTTTATATTTGGCCAGTGGTAGGAACGTTACTGATCAGTCTGGTGTTCATGTTTATGAATACTTCATCTGAACTGGCACCTGAAGAAGATCAGGGCGTGATGATTGTGATGGGACAAGGTCCAGCACAAGCGAATACCGATTATATTCGCCACTTTACTCCAGCTCTGATTGACTCTATCAGCAAGAACGATGAAGTCGAAATGACCATGCTAGATAACGGTTACATGAACAACAATGCGTTCTTTGGTTTGGGTGTATTGAAAGATTGGGATTCGCGTGACGCAACGGCAAAAGAAGTAAT
Source organism: Vibrio sp. 10N.247.311.51 (assembly GCF_041467855.1). Taxonomy (NCBI): domain Bacteria; kingdom Pseudomonadati; phylum Pseudomonadota; class Gammaproteobacteria; order Vibrionales; family Vibrionaceae; genus Vibrio; species Vibrio sp. 10N.247.311.51. The sequence continues at coordinate 93,384 of NZ_JBFSVK010000014.1, forward strand.
GCAACGTTTCGAAAAAGAGAGTTCTGTATTACCGGGTTTGCAGGTGTATACCTTCTCTCCACCGGACTTGCCAGGCACACCGCAAGGCTTGCCATTCCAGATGGTTCTGAAAACGCCAACGGGTTCTTATCAGGATCTTTATCAGTACGCTGAGCAACTGAAAGAGTACGCACAGAAGAGTGGTAAATTCATCTATGTACAAAACGACCTGAATTTTAATAAACCACAGGTAGAGATTCGCATCGACCGCGATAAAGCGGCTCAGATGAACGTGAACGCACAAGACATCGGTACCGTGTTGTCTCGATTTATCAGTGAAGGCTTCGTGAATTACTTCTCGATGGACCAGCGCAGTTACCAAGTTATCACTCAGGTCCCTAATGAGAACCGTAACTCTTGGGATGATTTGAAGAACTACCACGTCCGCTCTAACACCAATGAGATGGTACCGCTGGCGTCATTGATTGAAATTAGCCAATCAGTACAGCCGTCAAAAGTGGATCAGTTTCAACAGCTTAATAGCGCCATGATTGAAGCGAAAATGATGCCGGGAATCAGCATCGGTGAAGCTTACAAAGTGATGGAAGAAGGGGCAGCGAAGATATTGCCTAAGTCTTATAGGACGGATACTTCAGGCCAGTTGAGACAGTTCCTGCAAGAAGGCTCTTCACTGGTTACGACGTTCTTCCTTGCGCTTGTGATTATTTACTTGGTGTTAGCAGCTCAATTTGAAAGTTTGCGAGACCCACTAGTGGTATTAACCAGTGTGCCATTGTCTATCTTTGGTGCTCTGATGCCGCTGTATTTGGGCATTGATACGCTCAACATATACACCGAAGTAGGGCTGGTGACCTTGATAGGCTTGATCAGTAAACACGGTATTTTGATTGTGGAGTTTGCAAACCAAATGCAACAGGAATTGAAATGTAGCCGACGCGAGGCCGCTATTCGTTCAGCGACTGTTCGAATGAGACCAGTATTGATGACCACAGCTGCGATGGTTGTCGGTGTCGTACCGCTCTTGATTGCAAGCGGAGCCGGTGCTCAAAGCCGTTTCTCGATTGGTTTGGTCATCACGGTTGGTATGTCGGTGGGTACATTATTCACCCTGTTCGTTGTACCAACGATATACACCTACTTGGCGGCGGATCACCGCGGGCAAGAGCAAGAAGTTTAGTCCGTTATCTGGCTGGTTACTTTAGTCGGCCAATACACATAGAAGCTTAATCAACACGAATCCCAATTTATGAGCCTTATCGCTTAGGGATTCGTGCACACAAAATTTAGAAAATTAGAGGTTCACATGAAACTACATTACCTATTCCCATTGATCGTTTTATTCACTGCTGGCTGTTCAAGCAACATGCCAAATAAACAAGAAATCCAGAGCGTCGACTCAAACCACTACTTCATTGATAGCCAGTTTGATGACGACATGAAAGGGGTGTCATGGATAGCCAAAGACAGCCATTCACTTCACTTCAATGAGTTTGAATTTACGACCGTTGGCATAAAAAGTTCGGGGATTGACAAGCGAGTATCAAAGCAGGTTCAGTCTCAATTCAAAACACAGCTCCACAAGAAAATGGACGAGAAGCTGGCGACTAAATTACAGGGTTACAAGAATGTAGTTTTGGAGAATAAGGAGCTCGATATTAGCGTGATGCTCTATGACATCAATGATATTCCAGAAGACATGCGTGTGACTGAGTTTATCCCTGTGGGCTCTGTTATCGGCGCCATTAAATATGCGGCGGGCACTCGAGACCGTTCGATTCGCATATTGGCGAGTGTGGATCTGAAAGATCATGATTCATCTCAGCTCATTGGTCGCCGTATTTTCGTTGTTAACGATAATGGTGTACTTGAGAACGACAAATCAGAAATCACCATAGATATGCTCGACAAAAACCTTGAGCAAATTACCCAACAAGCGGTCGACTTTGCTTTTGAAGTGACTTATCTCAATAAAAAACAAGGGTAGTGTGATGCAAGCTCGTAAACAGAACAGCGCTAGTAAACGCATCGGGATTGGTGAAAGTCTAGCTAGACACAAAAACACGCTTGCTCTGCTGGCTATCGGTCTCGCTGTGAATGCTTCAGCGCATGCCAATACTGGCGGTGCTGATGAACGAGCAAGCTATGAGCAATGTATCTTGTCTTCATTGGCCAAAGCGACCAATCAACAAAGTATTGAGTGGTTAAAGCAGCAATGCGCATCCCAAGAAGCCGTTATATCAAACAAGACACCCGAGAATAAGTTGTCGGGGGAAACCAGCGAAGACGGTTTAGACTCAATCAGCGAAAGTGCACTTGAGTCTAAAGTCCCGCGATTGAAGATGGAGTACACAACCGAGGATAACCCGTTTGTAATAACGCCTTATCGCTTGAACTACATTTTGCCCGTGACTCACATGACCAACGTGAATACACAGCCATATGGGGATGAGCGATTCGGAGGTAAAGCGGATGACCTCAGTGATGAAGAGATCAAACTGCAATTAAGTTTAAAAATTCCGGTGGTCGATGATGGTGTGTTTAATCAAGCAGATAAAATCTATTTTGGTTTTACCTTGAAGTCATTTTGGCAGGCGTATTCATCCGATATTTCGGCACCATTTAGAGAGACCAACTATCGCCCAGAGATCTTCTATGAAACACCTTTGAATATCGAGTCGGCTGATGGTGTTTGGTTCTCGCGTTTGGGTTTAGAGCATGAATCTAACGGACGAACAGCAGAGCTTAGTCGTAGCTGGAACCGCGCTTATGTTGGGCTAGGGTATACCGAAGATGATTTTGCGATTTACTTCCAGCCTTGGTACCGAATTCCTGAGTCGAGCAGTAGCGATGACAACCCTGATATTCAAGATTATCTCGGTCACTACGAATTGTCTGGCGCCTACAAGTGGGATGGTTTCGAGGTTTCAGCATTGGGCCGTTATAACTTTCAAACCGGGTATGGCGGAATACAGACATCACTCAGCTTTCCTCTGTATGGCCGGCTTCAAGGGTATGTCCAGTACTACAAAGGCTATGGAGAGAGCTTGATTGATTATGACTACAACAGTGAAAGGATTGGTGTCGGTATTCTGCTAACCAATGCGTTGTAGCTGTTATCGCTTTTTATCAAAGATTTAGCGATTAACGACTACTGTGAGAACCAAAAAACACACCGCCTGAGTAAGCGGTGTGTTTGCAGTCTTAATTGCTAACGGCTAATAGCTAAGAACTCAGAGCTGTTAATCATTGGTTGATACCCAATTTGGATTCAATCTCGGTGACGTTACTTTTGAAAAACATGGTTTGGGCGACTTTCAAAACTACAGAGTGACCAGATTCCAATATCGCTTCATAGTAGTACTCTTCCGCCATTGAAGGGTTGCCTTGAGACTCTTCTATTTTTGCCAAGATAATCATAGACATCACACTGTACTCATTTCTCGGTATCAAGCTCAGATAGTAATCGGCTTGGTCTGGATCATCTTCAGTGAGGAAGTAGGCTGCTAACGCGTCATAGACTCGGTAGGAGTTGGCGTTGTTCTGAGCGTTTAGTAACTGTTTTTTAAATTTCTTGTTGAGCGCTTCAACCTGCTTATTCTTATGTTTCGATCTCAATATAAAAATATCAGCAAGCTCATACATGTAGCGACTCGACATAACAAAATGGTTATCGGGTTCTAGCTCATTGGCTTGGGCGATCTTAGATAAGGTGTCGGTTCTGTCTAACGTCATGAAGGTGAGCCCGAGCGATTCAAGGGTAAGTTTTAAAGCTTCTTCTTGTTTGGGTAACTCGGATATTTGCTGCTTCAGTATCGATTTTTGAATATCCAAATTAAATGAGTCCAATAGGTCATCGAGCATTGAACGCATGGTCGTGTGGAGTGAGGCTGGGTCAATCAGGTAATCTCGACCTAGGTGTCTGAAGTTAGAAATTCGGTTGAAGTAGGTGATATCAAGGTATTCTCTGTCGCCATCAATTTCGCTCTTGAAACTGATCACATTGGCTGAATTCGGCACCAAGGTTTCATCGACTACGACACGAAAGTCGCGATAGGTGGTCAAGTAGCTCATTAATTTATGGATAATCCCACGCTTAAAGGCATCTGTCTTCAAGTTGTCATCGATACTTACGTAGATATATCTAGGTTCTAAAGACAAGTAGTGAACAGATTCGTGTGCTTTATGGGCATCTACATTTTGACTGCTTGCCGTCTGGTTAGAGCGACTTTGTTCCGTTAACTGGTTTGAGTCAGGCTGTGACTGGGAGGATTCATTAGCTGCGTTATTTAAACTACTTAAATTCAAGTCGTTCGATGTAGAGCTGGTCGGCTTTAACATCCACCAAATTAGCCCAAGTGCGATAACTAAAGCGCCCCCGAGCATCACTGCACTCGACGGTCTTTTTTTAGGTTGATTTGCTGCGATAGGCGCTTGTTTGTCGTTAGTAGTTTTATTTACGGGTGAGTGTTGAATTGACGGAACTGTACTCGAATCGGTATGGCTTGGATTGATGTGGCTCGAAGCACCTTGGTTCGAATCGCTAGATTTTGATTCAACAGGCTGAGTTGACTCTTGCGAAGCAGGTTGTTCTGAGAGGTTATCGACTGAATCCTCTTTAGATTCTTCGACTTGTTGTTTTTTATCCTCATCCAAAACTGGCGACGTATTTGGTGCGTCTGACTGAATTGAAGGAGACGGTTCTACATCTGCGACGGACACGGTATTTGTGGTGACACTAGCTGGCACCAAGATGGTTTTGTGAACTTCAACATCCAATTTATAACCGCGTTTGGGCACGGTGATGATGTGTCCCATGGAGTGTCGTTCAGCCACTTTGAGTATTTTGCGCAGTTCAAAAATGGCTTGTGTGATCACCTGATCCGTCAAGATTGAGCCATTCCAGACTTCATTAATCAGCTCATCTCGTGAGAATACGATCTTAGGATTTTGGCAGAAAAAGTTGAGCAGCTTAGACAAGCGATTATCGATAATCACGTCTTCTTCGTTCATGATGAGTTTGTCTTCATCAGGAATAAACAACCACACGTCGAAAGAATATTGAATGCGTTCTTTTTTCATAACCACCGAGACTAAGTCATTGTATTAAAATTACTTTAGTAGACATGTTGGGGCAATTCAATTAACCAATGTCTAATTATGATACGTGGTCGTGCTTTTGAGTAGATTAGTGAGAACCAGCAAAAACTCAAAAATAATATTGAGACTTATTCTCATTTATTGATCTCGATAAAGGAACGGTTTAGATTGTCTGGTTAATATCACTACAACATGAATATTATGAGGTTTTTTATGAGTACGGTCGTTGTATGGGGAGCAGGAAGTGGGCTAGGTGCTGCAATTGTTGAGCATTTTCACAAGCAAGATTATCAAGTGATAGCGATTGCGAGAAACCCAGAGAAGAACACGCGTTTAGCTGAACTTGGTATCACCACACTTCGCTGTGATGCTACCGATAAAGAACAAGTTGAATCTGTGATCGCTCAGTTACCTAAATCAGCACTCATTGTTTCAAGCATGGGCAGCTTCAGAGCTGACATTCCTGTTGATTACATTGGACACAGACATCTAACAGATGTGCTTGAAGCCAATGGCATCGCTCGATTTGTACTGGTAACGTCGTTGGGTTGTGGTGACTCTTGGCAGTATTTGTCGGAGCGATCTAGAAAAGGGTTTGGCGCAGCGGTTCGTGAAAAGTCGTTGGCTGAAGCTTGGTTAACCTCGAGTTCTCTGGATTACACCATTTTACGCCCGGGTGGCTTGTTAGACGGCGAGGAGACCGGCAACGGTGAGCTGTCCCAACAGGTCGAAGTTCATGGTGTGATTTACAGACAAGAAGTGGCGCGCCTTATCGAAGCCTTGTTAACCAATGAAGCGAGCATTGGGCAGATCTATCAGTGTGTTGATCCTACGGTTAAATATGGATAACGCTGTTAAGTCTGATTTTTAGTAAAGCCTTCAAGCGATAAGCCTAAAAATCTGTGAAGCCGTTTAGTGAAATTAAGCGGCTTCTGTTTACTTCCTTTGTTTCCTCTAATTTCTCTTTTCTCATCTTTTGCTGTCTCTTTCTGTCTTTTTCCATATGAGAGTGCCGCTCTCTTAATCTAGATTAAGTTTTCCCTGTCTTATTCTCTGTAGTATCCGCCTGAATCAGTGCCCATGCTTAATGGGTAACTCGCGTAATACGATTTTGAGAGGAAGACATTTGAGCACTTTGTTTACAGAAACCCACATTGGCAAGATGACACTAAAGAACCGCTTCATGAGAAGTGCAACGTGGGAAAATATGGCCACCGAAGATGGGCATATGACAGATAAACTTTACGCTATCTATGAAGAGTTGGCTCAAGGTGAAGTCGGCCTGATCGTAACGGGTTACGCGAACATTGTTGAAGAAGAAAAGCCGAATGCGGGCATGATGGGGATGTATAACGACTCATTCATTGAAGAGTATCAAAAGCTGACTCAACTTGTTCATGACAACGACTCAAAAATCGTGATGCAATTGGCTTATGGTGGCACGAAAACCACGCATGATCTTGGCGAACGAGTAATCTACGCACCAAGTGAGGTTCCAGAAAAAGGAACTCAAACACTAGGCAAAGCGATGACCAAAGACGAGATCGACTACATTGTTGATGCGTTTGCTCAAGCGTCTTTGAGAGCACAGAAGTCAGGTTTTGATGGCGTTGAAATCCATGCCGCTCACACTTATCTGATTAACCAGTTCTTAAGCCCTTATTACAACCAACGTGAAGATGAGTACGGCGGTAGCTTAGAAAACCGCATGAGATTCTTGTTAGAGATCTATACCGCGACGCGCAAGCTGGTGGGTGATGATTTCCCTATCTTGGTTAAGCTTACAGCTTCGGAGTTTTTTGAAGGTGGCGTCACCTTCGACGAAACGCGCTTAGTTTGTAAAAAGCTTGAACAAGTGGGCGTGGATGGCATTGTCGTATCAGGTAATATTCATGGCAAAGCAGACACTATGATTGGCGAGTCGCACGATGGTTTTACCATTCAAGCTGAAGGCTACTTCCATGAGTATGGTCACGCGATCAGCCAAGACGTTAATATCCCAGTGATCACGGTTGGTGGTCTAACGGATTTTGATGCTATCGAAGCGATTGCAAACAACACAGGCATTGAATACTTCGCGCTTTCAAGACCGCTGCTGTCTGAACCGCATTTAGTGAAGCGTTGGAAAGAGGGTGACCGAAGCCCAGTTGAATGCGAACGATGCTCTAAATGTCGTACTAAGCGCGGTAACTTCTGCGTGGTGAATAAAGACAGAAAAGTACAGCTTGCTCGCATGTAGTCGCTGAACCCAGCTCCAAGCGAGAGCCGAAGTTTATAGCCGAGTCTAAGTTTGAGCCTGTGTAATCGCGCAGGCTCTTGTTTATTCCGTATTCCACGAAACGAAATTTGAAACCTTATTAATCACATCTTCCTGTCAAATTGGCGCGATTAAACAGATACACTACACCTGTAAATTATCCAACCAAGTTATCGATAACAAACTGAGCAAATTGTGAAATTACTTCCTCTTCTTAAGCAACCTCGAATCCACTGACGACTCTTTAGTTTTAGCGACTTTGCTATGATTTAAGCGTGATACTCACTATTCATCCCAGTGAACCCTGTGTTTATAGGGCGTTAGTTCGTGCACCTTGAATTTGCAGCGTCGAACATTTGATATTGAAACGAATAAAACTTAATAGATCATTCAGAGGTAAAAATGCAAAAGAAGCATTGGTCCAAATTCGAGTTGCTGCATGAAGTCGTAACCAACCCCAATATTCACGTAAAAGGTCAACACAGTTATTACAGCGATTGCTGGGATAACGGCTTTGAACAATCAGTAGTTCGCTATTTACACGGCGACGAAGTCAGCCGCCAGTGGGAGCCTCGATGGGAAATAGACGAACTCTATATCGGTGATTATGTCTGTATTGGCGCAGAGGTTGTGATTTTAATGGGCGGCAACCATACACACAGAGTTGATTGGTTTTCGCTGTATCCATTTATGGATGTCATCGACGACGCCTACATTGGCAAAGGCGATACTCACATTGAAGATGGGGTGTGGTTAGGCATGAGAGCGATGGTGATGCCCGGTGTGACGATTGGCGAAGGCGCTGTAGTTGCAGCGAATAGTGTGGTGACTAAAGACGTCGCTCCATACAGCATTGTCGGTGGCTCTCCAGCTAAAGTCGTCAAATACCGCTTTGATGAGTCTGTTATTGACGAGCTCATTTCATTCAAAATATACGAGTGGCCCTCAGATAAATTTGAAGCGCTGAAACCGTATTTATGTAACTCAGACTTTTCAAAGTTAAAGCAGGCGATAACGGATTACGACAATTGTTTGTAAGGAGCGTTTTTAAGGTACGGGTTTAGCCACAGATTTGTGTAAAAAGATCTCTGTCATATTTATATTGAAAAACACGTTAAATCAGTCCGTTACCTTGCAATACTGAACATGGTGTACCAATCTTATTTCATAAGCATGGATAAGGATTGTGTATGCCCGCAAGTTCAATGAAAAACAAAGGGGTGGTGGGGAAAGTCCTACTGCCTTCTTTGCTCATAAATCTTCTTTCTCTCGCCGTTCCGCTAACGGTTTTACAAATTTACGATCGTATCTTACCTAACCAGAGTTATGGGACTGCCACTCTGTTATTAGCGGGTGCGACGTTGGCTGTCGCTATGGAAGCGCTAATTCGGTTTGTGCGAACTTGGCTTTTGTCTGCTGCGGCCAGTAATACCGAGAAAGCGACCTATCAAACCATGGTTGAAAGGGTGACTAATGCTTCATCAAGTCATCTTCGTCATTTAGGTGTTGGCGGTGTAGAAGAAGGACTCGGCTCTGTATCCAAAGTCAAAGATTGGTATTCCGGTGGTGTGATTGCAGGCTTTATTGATTTGCCTTTCGCATTGATCTTCTTGGGTTTGGTGGCTTACATCGGCGGTGAGCTGGTGGCTATACCTTTGGCAGTTTGGCTGATTACTCTCGGAATTGTTTGGTTATCTTCTATTCGCGTTAAAAGCCTAAGTGAAGAGGCTTCCCAAGATGAGCAGGAGCGAAAAGCGTTCTTGATTTTACTGAGCCAAACCATTCAAGGAATCAAACGTCAGGCTGTTGAGTCTCGAATCTTCAATCAATTTAAATCCCTCAATAATGTTCGTTCTCAGTCTAAAGCGAGAGAAGAGGAACAGAATGCCTTCGCTCAAGAGTGTATTCAGCTTGCCGCATTAGCGACGTCAGTTTTACTCGTGATTACTGGCAGCTTATGGGTGTTGGATGGCCAGTTAACCACAGGTGGATTGGCGGCATGTTCTATCTTATCGGGCAGAGCGGTTGCACCTTTAAGTGCTTTAGTGGGAGTTCGAATCAAGCTTAATTCAATACACACTGCCAATCAGGCAATAGAAAAATTGAGTGACTTGTCACTATCGGAATCTTCAGATTCTGAGCAAGCTGAGAACCACTTATCTGACTTTGAGGTGTTGGAAATCAAGCAAGCGACCGTTGAAAGATACGGTGAACTCGCTCATGCGGATGTCACATTGAATAAAGGTGAGTTGATATTGTTAGAGAGTGAGGATCGACACACCAACAGTCATTTATTGTCGTCGATTGCAGGTATTGATGATCTAAAAGCGGGGCAGTGCTTCATTAACGGAGCTGCCGTTTCAATCGTATCCGTAACCAATATTGCTGCCTACTGTGGCGTTAAAGGACAACTGGTGTCGGGGACCATTCTTGATAACTTGTGTGGCTTTGACCCTGAGAAAACGCAAAGCGCCAGTGACTATGCAAAGCGTTTGGGTTTAACCAAAGAGATTACTCGATTACCCGATGGGCTCGAGACACAAATTGGCCATACGAGTGCTTCTTTGTTGAGTATGGGTAACGTGAAAATGCTCAATATCGCGGCTCAATTGGCAAGTGATAAACCCATAATCATGTTGGAAAGGCCGGATTCTTCACTTGATTTAGACGCCCTTGGGAATCTAGCTAAGGTGTTGGAAGAAGAAGTAACGGCAGGACGCACGATACTGATGGTGAGCTACCATTCTAAACTTCGCGAATTAGCTAATCGAATCATTACAGTGGAAAGTCGAGCTATTGCGATCGGCAGCGAGAACAACCAGGAGGCCGTCGTATGAATCGTTTAGATATTGGTAACCCTTCAGGTACGAACAACCGTGCAGATACCAGCGGTCGACAAGAGGTGATGAATCATTTAGAAACCGAGAGCCTTTCCGTTCTTAAGCAATTGGAAGTTAATGCTAATATCCAGTTGTTCGCACATCAATGGGTCGATGAAAATGGCATTGAATCAATCGACGATATGTTTGCCTTGTTCGACAGGCTTGCACTGCCTTATCGCTTGGTTGCCAACCTAGATGAAGTTGGTGAACATAAATTGGTCTTACTGGTACTTGGTGAACATGAGCTGGTCTCTGGTCATTTAGAATCCAAGCAATTTGTTGCCTTTAATGCCAATGACGAAATCACCGATGTCCCTCAGTTTTGTATTGTTATCGAAGGGCCACCATTAGAGAAGGCCTCTCCTGATTGGGTTGGCGAAAGGTTACATGCGTTTCGTCCCATCATTCCTAAATTGTTATTGGTCAGCTTTATCACTAACTTATTTGCGCTTGCTGTTCCTTTCATCACGATGTCGATTTATGACCATGTGATTGGTGGTGATGCAGGGCATGAGTTGCAAGGTATCGCCATTGGCGCGGCGTTGTTGTTTGTGATGATGGGTTGGTTGAGAACATTACGTAGCCGAGTGTTTGCTTCAGTTTCCAACCGAGTAAGTCGTGAGATTTCTCAATCCCTCGTGCAGCGTCTGCTTCGTAATAGCTATGCTCAAAATCAGCAAACAGCTTCTTCTAGTCAGCAAAACCAAGTGATGTTGTCAGAGCGTATTTCAGGTGTGCTATCGGGGCCATTAGGGAATGCGTTATTTGACTTACCATTCATTCTTATTTTTGTACTTGCGATAGGTGTTTTAGGCGGGTGGTTGGTGCTGGTTCCAGTCGTCTCTTTAATCCTTTATTACTTGCTAGCAAAACGTTCGATACGCTCTAGCAGCAAGCGCTCGATGCAATCGACAGTCGCAGGTACGAATCGTCAAAACATGACTAATGAGCTGTCATCCAAGCTTGCCTTTATTCGCAGTGCCGGATTCTCAGAGCACTGGATTCAACGTTTCAAAAAGGCCAATCTTCTTGCTTCAACAGTGACCTTTAATCAATCGGTTCTCCAGAGCCGGTACACCTCGATTTACTATTTCATTGGTGTGGGCTCGACACTCGCGGTGATGGGGTTAGGCATAGGACTTATTTTTGAACAAGTGATGACCCCTGGTGGTTTGATTGCTTCAATGATGTTGATATCTAAGGTGACGGGTCCTGCTCAGGTGTTGGCAAACAGTGCGATGCGTTTTAACAGCTTCAATCAATCCAAATTGCAAGTGAACCGTATCTTGTCTCAGCCGTCCGAGCGTGAATTCAGTTACCAGCATCACCCGTTACCTGTGGTAGCGCCTAACTTGACATTAGAACAAGTGACACTGCGTTATCCTAAACAGAGTCGCCCCGCTTTGAATGGTGTGAGCTTTGATATTGAAGCGGGTGAAATTGTTGCGATTACTGGCCCTTCTGGGAGCGGTAAATCAACATTGATCGAAGTACTGTCTGGCTTGCAGCCTATCCAAAACGGCATGGTCGAGCTTGAAGGCGTTAACCTCGTTCAATACGACCCGCAGCTCTATCGTCACTGGTGTTTTATTCGAGCAGCTTATCCTGATTTGCTTACGCTGAGTATTCGAGAGTGGCTAAACGACGGTCATAAAGTCTAAGATCAGAAAATGATCTCTGCGATTGAAATGGTCGGCGGAAAGCGTTGGTTCGAAACATTGTCAGGTGGGCTAGACACCTCCATCAGCAGTATTCAGCCGGATAGCCTTTTTGACATGTTGTCTGGTAGCGTCGCGCAGATCCTCATTGATGCAAAAGCGCTGGTTTATGACTACCCAATGTTCTTAATGGATAACCCTGTGCCTGATGCTCATCCAAATGCTAAGCGTATATTTGGTGAGTTTGTGCAATCGAAAAAAGGAAAAGCAACGGTGATCTACACGTCCCACGATCCGGATTTAATCAAGCTTGCCGATAAAGTGGTGGTATTAAATGAAGGTGCAGTGGTTTATGCCGGTCCATTAGAGCCGGAGCAGTCTTCGAAGCAGGAACAGCCTTCAGAGCCTCAAGCTTCCCAAGAACAATCAGAGTCTAAGCAAGGAGTCGCTAATGGCTAAACAATCTATCGAGAAGGGCAAGCGCTACGGTGAACTTGTTGAATCACAAAATACGGCTCGTACATTGGCATTGGCGACGTGGTCAGTTGCTTTGTGTGTTATCGCTTTTGCCACTTGGTCTGTCGTCACCCAAGTTGATGAAATTGCTAAAGCCAAAGGCGCAGTTATTCCAGAAGGCGAGAAGCAGGTACTTCAAAGCGCGATTGGCGGTAAATTAAAGCAAATTCTGGTTAAAGAAGGTCAGCTGGTCGAGAAAGGCCAGCCGCTTGTTGAGTTTGATGCGACCTTCCAACGTACCGCTCTTGAAGAATTGAAATCCCAACAAGTGACGCTTCTAGCCAGTGTAGAGCGTATGAATGCTCTGCTAGAACAGCGTGAGCCAAACCTTGCTGAGTTCGAGGTCGATTACCCAGAGATCGTTAGCCAACAAAAAGCGCAGCTGAACGCACAAAAAGCCCTCTATTTTCAAAAGCGTGTGGTACTTGAGAAAGAGAGCGAGCAGATTGCAGAGCAGCTTCGCAGTGTAGACAAGTCATTGCCTAGCTACGAGAAAGAGCTGAATGCGACCAAGCAAGAGTTGAACATACTGGAGAAGGGTTATAAAGCGGGTAACATTTCACGTTTACGTGTGCTTGAAATGCGACAAAAACTGGCCAGTATCGAACAGAAAATTGAAGAAGCTCGTGGTAAGAAAGCTGTGTTAATCAAGCAAGCAGACAGCACAGAGCAAAAAATTGAACAGCTTTTAGCAGAGGCTAAGGCGAAGGTCAGTGACGATCGTTCTAAAGCCGTATCTGACTTATCGGCATTGAATGCGAGAGTTCGTTCAAGCCAAGCTAAATTGACCAACACCATGTTGGTGTCACCGCTACAAGGCTTGGTGCAAAGCCTGCCAAGCACGCAAAACGGTGGTGTTATTCAGCCAGGTGGTACTGTGGTTGAAATCGTTCCTGTTGGTGGGAAAGCAGACTTTAAAGCTCGCTTATCACCGAGAGATATTGGTTTCGTGAACGTAGGGCAGCCGACTCGTATCAAGATTGATGCGTTTGATTACAGCCGCTTTGGGGCGCTAAAAGGGGCGGTTGAGAGTATTTCACCGACCACAAGCCAAAGTGAACGCGGTGAAATCTATTATGAAGTCGTCGTCTCGGTGGATGTTCCTTATTTCCGTGATAATCCGGAGAGCTTTTCTATCTTGCCAGGTATGACGGGCGAGGTAGATATTACTACTGGTGAGAAATCTGTATTCCAGTACCTGTGGAAGCCAATTTACACCAATGTCAGTGTCGCATTTGGTGAAAGGTAATCGTTATAAAGAGTCGTTGAGAGTAAACGAATAACAACAGCAAATAATAAAAAGGGAGCACATTATGTGCTCCCTTCTGTTTAGTCTCGTTATCGGTTAACTATTTGGGTCAATGTCCGGTAGCCCGTCTACGTCGTTGTGATGATGGTGCTCATCATCTTGGTTATGGTTGATGTTTGCATCATGGTGTTCCAGCGCGTCTGACATATCCAAGTGCGCTTGGTCATGTGTTACTGCATCTGGTTGGTCGACTTGTGCAAGTATGATATCCATATCCGCAGGTTGATCATGAACCGTTGTCGATGTCGCATCGGGTTTAATGCCCAATGCATCCAGATAAGCGGCTGCACCATGGTGACTGGTTTTCTGATCGGGTTCTTGATGGATCTGCTGGGTTAAATCTAGATTACTATCATCGCTTAGAGTGACGGTAAAGTCGGCTTGTGAAGCCATGTCTGGCTCGTCATGTTGAACAGGAGGCGGTGGTGGGGGAGCTGGGTGTGATGTATGGACCAAAGGTGTGATTGTCATATCAACCACTTCAGTTCCAACTGTCAGCTTTCCACTATGTCCAGGTCCATGACTGAGTATCTGGATATTCACATGGGCGACAACTTCATCTTGATTTGTCCCTTGCAATGCTACTTCAAATTTATCTTCATGTTGACCTATACCAGAAGCGCTGCCATGAGGGCCCGTGTGAACTTGGGCTTGCTCTTGATAATGTAAATGACCAGTCTGAGGGTCAATGGTTAATGTACCGTATTGGCCATGATGGCTAGTGACGTACTGTCCGTTAGGTAAATGGATTCGCCAACCGCTTTGTGCTGTTGGTACCGGAGTTAATGAAGGTAATAGTGGTGGAACCCCAAGCGTGCCAGATACTTGGTGGCTTCCGGATGGTGGTCTGACAATGATAGGTTCAGGAATAGCGCTTGCAGCGAAACCTTGGCTACCTGCGGTATTACCGTGTTCGTCAGTCATTGTTGCTTGTACATTAGAACCGGGATGAACTTCAATTTGTATTCCATGCTGAAGAGTATGAGCATCTAATACATGATCCTGACCGTTAACGACAAGATGCTCACCGATTTTTGCATCACCGGGAGGCGTAACGGTTGCTGTGATCGTGTTTGCCTGTCCTCGGGCGATTTCAGCTTTACTGTATAAGTTGTCTGCCCCTGCGTTTTCAAAAGTAATCGTAGGAACGCTAACCTGTGTATCGACTTGGTAAGTAACATCTGCAGTGGCATGAGCGCTATTACCTGCGGTATCTGTTACCGCTACTGATGCCTCTATTTTTTGGTCAGCATCAGCGATGAGTTCACTGCCAGGTACGGCAATTGAATAGTGTCCTTTTGCATCGACCACGCCAGTATGCTGTGTCCCATTTACATCTAAAGTCACAATGTCGCCTGTATTAAAATCGCCAGAAACGGATCCGGTGATGTCAATGGAGCTGTTGGATTCTTGAGCATTAATCACATTGTCGGCGGTAATCGGGTCTGATTGAATACCGACGTGTACTTGCGTATCTATATGGACAGACAGAAGCGAAGAAGTTGCAGGCATCACTGATGAAGGAGCCAATGCTTTGGCGGATAGATTATGATCGCCATTCGACAAGCTGCTTACTGAAACACTATATTGGCCAGAGGCATCAGATACCACGTGTCCAACGGGTGTGGAACCATCGTAAATCGTGACTTTCGAGAATGGAATATCAGTGTGTCCGGTAATCGTTGGCGTAGTGTCGTTGGTAAGGTTGTCAGTGTTCGACGAACCCGAGTCACTCGTTGATGCCAAATCCAATGTCACCGAGTTTGTTGTCGCTACGTTGGTGACCATTTGCACAGTTGGTAGTGTCGTTGTAACCGTAGGTTGTTGAGGCACTGTGGTTGATATGACTAGGCCACCCGTTGGTGACATGGTGACATGCCCCGAGGCATCAAAGGTGATGAATTTCGAATCATCCGTATGGCCGTCACTGACTTTTACTTCGAATACATCGACACCATGATAGGAGTTGGTGGCAGAGTTATAACTCATTCCTGTGATAGACGTATTTGGTGTGTAGACGTAGTCACCAGTATTTGGATCGACGGACAGTGAACCGAATTGACCCGCAGAACTAACGACAGAGAAGGTATGAGAGTCAGTAACATCTACATCAGTCTCTGTTAATGTACCTGTTGTTGATGATGTTTGGTTAACGCCGAGAATCGGTGCGTCATTGGTTCCGGTAATGGTAACCACGATATCATGGTGCGTGCCATCTGCAGATTGGACCGTGATGGTTTCAGTGTCTGTCTGACCTTCGCCAAGCTGTTGAACTATAGGATGGTTGTTGTCAAGGTCGTAAGTCCAGTGACCATTTACATCGATATGAGCGTGCCCATAGCCTTTGCTTCCGGCTATTCCAGCTCCACCCTGTACCGCGGTAAACCCAGCTGTTCCATCAGGATCACTCGCCGTCAACGTACCTGAAGCTTGAAGTGTTATGTCTTCTTTTGCCACTCCTGTGGAGTCTCCACTGAATGTTGCAGGGTCAGCGACACTCGCTATATTAATGAGTATTGACCCTTCTTTTGAATCAAGATGACCATCGTTTGCGGTAAATTGCACCCCTCCTAATCCGCTGACACCAGAACTAAAGTAGTTGTGAGTTGGGGTGAAGATGAGTGATGAAACGTCGGAGGCGCTGACGTCATCACCAACATTCACTGTGGCGCCATTCAGCGATAACACGCCATGGGCGACATTGGTAATCGTGATGTGGTTTAACGCATCTCCATCAATATCAGAATATTTAAAGTCTGCGGTGGTGAACGCATGAGGCTTATCTTCTAAAGAACTAATAAAACTCGATCCAACGATAGGTGCATCATTGACTGCATTGACATCCACTACCATCGTTGCGTTTGCCGAATCTTGATGGCCATCATTCGCAGTAAATGTAAATTGCGCATAGTTGGCGCCGTTTTCATTATTGATCGGCGTGAAAGTTAAATGGCCTGCGTCTAAGTCAGCCTTGCTGATTTGCTGGTTGGCGGTTACGGCGTTACCGTTTAGAAGTAATAATCCATGACTCGGTATGCTGCTAATAGTCACGAACTGTAACGCATCGCCATCTTGATCACTGTAACCAAATTCACTGGCCGTAAAGGTTCTGGTGATGTCTTCATTTGTAGAAACGGTTTGCCCTGTCACCGTTGGCGCATGTTGTAGAGGAGGGGTGACTTCAATAGAGAGAGAGTTTTGAGAAGAATCTCCTATTGGGTTACCCCCATCATCACCGACACGATAAACCATACTTGGCACTTTACCTGTAAAGCCAGCTTCCGGGGTGAAGGTATAATGACCATTCGCTTCGATCGCGAGTGTACCGATACCGGCCATAGTATGTGGTTGCCCAGGCCTTACCGCGACATAACCTGACACGGGGTCCTTTATTTGAATATCTTGCAACACCAGATGTGCGTTGGAATCGGTGTCTGTTGCTGCACCACTCAATCCTTGATCCGTCCCAGAGCCAGTAAGTAGATTCCCTTCAACTGGACCACTATGTTGAACACCAGAATCACTGAGACTGTGTAGAGTAGGAGCGTCAGTAGTCCCGTTAATAGTGACGGTAATTGAATGCTTGGTACCGTCTTTTGATGTGACTTCAATGCTATCTGTGAGTGTTTGTCCATTGTCTAAGTCTTGAATCTGCGTACTCTTGTTGTCTGCTTTATAAACCCATATCCCAGTACTAGTGATGTCGAAATGACCGTAGGTTCCATCCAGAGATATTTTCGGTTGCCCCTTAAGATCTAATGCAGCTTCGCCATGACCATCAGCGTCAGAAACAATCAGGTGCCCATGACAAGAAAGGGCATCTGGAATAGTTGCTGACCCCGTTATATGCGCGTTGTGGTGAATGTTTGTATCTTCTCCTATGCTGCCGGAGTCACCGGTAAATGTGGCGGCATCATTAACTGCTGCAAGGGTTGTGATTGCTCTTGTATGAGCTATGCCACCGTGTCTATCGGCAACATCGTAAGTAAAGTGGACCGTTCCGTTGTAATTAGGGTCGGGGTTAAAGGTAAAACTGCCATCTGAATTTGATACCAAGCTACCGTGGTCTGCAGTCAAGTTTTCAACGTGTAACCAACCTCTATCGTTAGTATCAACATCTGTCGCATTAGCGATTAATTCAGCTTGTGTAATATGTATTGAAGTATCTTCCTTACCTGAAGGTAAAGAGACCTCACCACTAACGGTTGGTACATCATTATTGCCATGCACAACAACAGAGACACTTTTCGAGACATGGCTACCATCAGTAGACACTGCCTCAACCGTAAAGTGCTCCCAATATTCGTCGCCGTCTCCTAGTTTTGTCGCTTTGCTCTGATCAACGTCATAATGCCATTGTCCATCTGCACTTAGATGGAACGTTCCATACTGACCGCTAATGCCACCTGTTGGTGTTTGTGTCCAGCTCACCGTATCGTGGAGATCAACATCATGTGCGACTACATTGCCGGAAACTGAAGCACCTGTTTGGGCATTTTCTACGACATGACCCAGTTCTGAATTGGAATCGATGACGACCCCATCCTCTGTGCCGTTAACCTTAACCGTAATAGGAAATTCAGTACCATCGGTTGCTATTAGCTTTATAGATTCGGTTAATGATTCGCCATGCTTTAACTCTTGAACATGAACATTATTATTGTCGCCAATATAACTCCAAGAGTGCTCACCTTTGTGAGATCCACTTGCGATAGTGTGGAACTGGAATTTGCCATAAGGAGTCGTTACATCTAGGTTACTGCCTATATTCCATGTGTATTGTTTGCCTGCAAATTCGACAGTGACTTGAGTATTAGGGCTGTCTACATCAGTAACTTGTAGCGCTTGCCAATCTACAGCATCCATAATATTGGCATTCGTAGACATATGAGTGGCGATATCTTCAGTTGCAACACCATGATCAATGCCAGAAATAATGGTTTTGTCATCGACAGCAGCAAGTGTCGTACTCGCTCCAGTATGCGCAACACCACCATGCGCATCTTTTACATCGTAACTAAAATGAACTTGGCCGTTATAGTCTTTGGTTGGGGTAAAAGTGTAGGTGCCGTCTTTGTTATCTTGAATAGAACCATGATCGACATGAAGGTTCGCAATCGTCAGCTTGCCTAAGTCATTCGCATCTACGTCGACAGTATTGGCAAGAAGCTCTTGAGTAGTCAACGATACTTGCGTGTCTTCTTTACCACTATTAAGTTGTACTTCACTATTGCAATAAGGCCTATCGTTGTCACCATGTATGGTGATAACAATATCATGAGTAGTACCGTCTTTACTTTGTATCGTTATCGTATCAGTGAGTGTCTCATTTGCACCAAGTTGATCAATCGTCGATCCTACCTTTGTTGTTAATCCACCATTTACATCAGCAGTGCCGGTCGCAACACCATAAAACCATTTACCATCTGTATTAAGAATCAAATGGCCATATTTTCCATGATAGGTATAACCAATACCTTTAGAATCAAAACTATTCTCGCCGGTATCTGGATCGATGATTGTTAGTTGCCCCTCAACATGAATCATACTATTAGTTAAATGTGCCATACCTGGCTGGGCAAAGTCTGGCGACATATCAGGGTTTCTGTTTTCATAAACATCGCCAGTATCCACACCTGATATAACGGCTTTATCTCCCACCGCATCAATATGAAGTGTGTTGGTAGCCTCTGCAGAGTCGGTATGCCCATCGTTAACAGTATATTTAAACTGAACATCGCCATTGAAATCTTGCGCAGGGACGAACTGAAGTTTACTGATGTCAGCTGTAGGGATCTGTTGTCCCGCTGTAACATCGTGTCCATCAAGTAAAAACTTACCTTGTGTTGCTGGCGGAAGATCTGTGATTGCCATGGAATGTAGCGTATCGCCGGAGTCGATATCATTGAATCCAAATTGGCTGGCTTGCATTTGGTAGTGCGTGTCTTCAGTGCCATGTGCAAGTGTTGTCGCAATGATGGTCGGCTGATCATTGGTGCCTGTCACCGTTATTGTTATATCGTGGGCAGTGTGGTCTGCAGAATAAACACGATATACAACCTTTTCTACTTCACCTTCAGCTAATGATTGCAAGCGACTGTTTGAAACCTCATACCCCCAACTTCCAGCTGGAGTTATTCTTAGATCTCCACCAAAGGGGTCATGTATCGCTTTCTCACCAAATTGGTTAAACCGGAAGTGATCTTCGCCTGTGTCAGGATCAGTTACAGACAAAGAGCCTGATATTGCAATCTTTTGAGCTGAGCTGTGCCCGACATTATGATCTTCAATAATCGTTCCTGCATCATTGCCAGAAATCACAGCAGAATCACGGGTGGGAGTGAGAGTTATTGAGGCTGATGTAGCGACACTTCCACCATGTGCATCCTGCACATCATAGGTAAAGGAGACTTTGCCGTTGTAATCTTGGTTAGGGTGAAAGGTGAAGGTTCCGTCGTGATTATCGGTAATCTTTCCATGATCCGCGATAAGATTTGCTACAGAGAGTTTCCCCGCATCATTGTGGTCGATGTCTGTAGCGTTGGCGAGTAAATCAGAAGCATGTAGAACGACATCTATATCTTCAGTTCCAGCCGTAAGTGTAACTGCGGAGCTAACAACTGGAGCATCATTGTCACCTTGGATAGTGACTTGAATTTGATGAGGCGTACCATCAGCAGAACGTACAGTAACAGTATCAATTAACGTTTCACTACTACCGAGAGATTGAATCTTTGCGAGGCTATTATCAATTTCATAGCGATATGAACCATTGGATTGAAGAATGAGTTTTCCACCTTCCTGTGTTGTATATCCGGTATCCCATGTGCCTGTTTGTTGGTTTTGATGAAGATTCCCATCAAAATGATCTTCTCCAGCATCGGCGTCAGTAATGGTCAATTGGCCGTTGTATATAATCGTATTACCTGAGTTTAGAGTAAGGTTATGATCTTCTTGAACAGTAAAGGTGTCTTGCCCGCCAATTGTTGCACTGTCATTCGTTCCGTGTACAACTAGCGTAAGAGTCTTCGTATCCGTACCACCATTATGATCATCCACTTTTACCTGAACATGTATAACTTGGTCATTGTTTGCTCCCAAGTTTTGATAACTTGCATGGGAGGGGTCAAAAGTGTAACTACCATCATTGTTAAAGGTTAAGCCATCTACAGCTTTGTCAATAGTGAAGGTATGCGTGTCTTTTGTATCCACATCCGTGGCATGCATCTGGCCAGATAAAAGGGTCCCCCCTTCTGTTATTGATTGCGTCTGAGCGGTGAGTACTGGTTTATCATTAGTACCTTCAACGGTAAACTCCACTTTGTGCTGAGTTCCATCGACGCTGTGAATGGTGTACTCCTCTTTGAGTATTTCACCCTCTGAGAGATGTTGTACTAAATAATTACTCATATGGTAGTAATAGTTACCATTACTATTAACTTGAAGATCTCCACCATGAGACCCTTGATAAATACCACCATAAAGGACATCTGGAAACTGTGACTGTGCGGGACCATCAGGGTCAACAACATGGAACACACCAGAAGCTCCAAGGAGATGCCCACTGGAGATATCCACATTGATATCCTCTTTAACCCCAGAACCGGAGCCTGTAATAACCGCCGCATCACTGGTTGGTGCTAACGTCATACTCGCTGAAGTCGCTGTACTGCCAGCATGTGCATCTTTTACATCATAGCTAAAAGAGACTTTCCCATTGTAATCTAGGGCAGGATGAAAGGTAAAAGTACCGTCATGATTATCGGTGATTTTGCCATGGTCGGCGGTGAGGTTGGCCACTGAGAGTTGCCCTGCATCATTGTGGTCAATGTCTGTAGCGTTGGCGAGTAAATCAGAAGCGTGTAGAACGACATCTGTATCTTCAGTTCCTGCAGGAAGAGTTGTTACCGAAGAAACCTTAGGGTCATCATTTGTACCGTGGATTGTGATCTGAATTTCATGACTTGTTCCATCGACACTGTGGATTGTCACCTTATCGACAAGAGTCTCTGTTGACCCAAGATTTTGAATTTCTGGTTTACGATTATCAATTGTATAAGTATAAGTACCATCTTGTTGTAAAAGTACCCACCCACCCATTTTTGTATCATAGCCAATTCCGTGATAGGTGTGGCCTCTTTGAATATCAAACTGAGCTTCACCTTGGTCGGGGTCAACAATATCTAATTTTCCATCAAAATGAAGATTATATTGTGTATCAATATAACCACGATCTTCTGTCACATTGCCTTGATCAATTCCAGTAATAGTCGCAGCATCGCCAGTTGCTTGTAAGTGTAAATTCGCGCCTGTTGCAGTGATACCACCATGCGCATCTGTCACGTCATAAGTGAAGTGCACTTGGCCGTTGTAGTCTTTGGTTGGTGTGAAAGTGAAGGTACCGTCTTGATTATCTTGAATAGAACCATGATCGGCATGAAGGTTCGCAATCGTCAGCTTGCCTATGTCATTGGTATCCACGTCTATAGTGTTTGCTAAGAGTTCGGTGGCTGTGATGGTTTGCGCGAGGTCTTCTTTGCCGCTGTTGAGCTGTACTTCTGAAGAACAGTATGGGCTGTCGTTATCGCCATGAATGGTGACAACGATATCGTGTGTGGTGCCATCTGCAGATTTAACGGTGACAGTATCGGTTAGTGATTCCCCTTTACCCAGATGATCAATAGCTCTGCCGGTTGCATCTTGGCCGATGGAAGCATAGTAGGTCCAGTCCCCGTTAGTTTGAAGTATGACACGACCATGAGTGCCGTAATAAGTGCCTGTTTGGGCATAGCTTTCACCTGCATCAGCATCCACTACCGATAGGTGGCCATCGGTATGGATTTCATCGTTCCACAATTTCCCTATGTTTCCGTGCTGATGATCAGGTGAACGGTCATCAACATAACCGCCAGTCATACTGCCGTCTGGCGCGGTAAAAGTGTGTCCTTCATGGACATCGCCTGTCGATGTCCCCATTATCACCGCAGCATCATTGGTGCCATTCACGGTGATCGTCACTTGGTGTGGCGTGCCGTCAGCGGAGTGGACAGTAATAGTATCGGTAGCTGTTTTATGCGCACCTAACGCTTGAACGGTTGGGTTAGTATTATCTAAGTCGTACGTCCAAGCCCCAGAATCGGTCAGATGTAGAGTACCTAAGTTGCCTACGATATCTGTGTTGGAGAAATGTGCTTCGCCAGTATCTACGTCAGTGACAGTCAACGAACCAGAGGTTTGAAGCTTAGATTCTTCGGTGACAGCTCCTGAGCTTGTTCCCCCAATAACTGCTTTGTCGTTAGTGCCATTCACCGTGATCGTAACTTGATACGGCGTGCCATCAGCAGAATGGACAGTAATAGTATCAGTGGCTGTTTTATTCACACCTAACGCTTGAACGTTAGGAGCTGTATTATCAAGATCGTACGTCCAAGCACCAGAATCAGTCAGATGTAGAGTCCCCAAGTTGCCTACGATATCTGTGTTGGAGAAATGTGCCTCGCCAGTATCGATATCAGTGACAGTCAACGTACCGGATGTTTGCAATTGAGATTCTTCGGTGACAGAGCCTGAGCTTGTTCCACCAATAATTGCTTTGTCGTTAGTGCCGTTTATCGTAATCGTTACTTGATGGGTGGTGCCATCTGCAGAGTGAGCGGTAATAGTATCGGTAGCTGTTTTATGCGCACCTAACGCTTGAACGGTTGGGTTAGTGTTATCTAAGTCGTACGTCCAAGCACCAGAATCGGTCAGATGTAAGGTGCCTAGAGTCCCAGCAACATCGGTATTGGAGAAATGTGCCTCGCCAGTATCTACGTCAGTGACAGTCAACGTACCGGATGTTTGTAATTGAGATTCTTCGGTGACAGCTCCTGAGCTTGTTCCACCAATAATTGCTTTGTCGTTAGTGCCGTTTATTGTAATCGTTACTTGATGGGTGGTGCCATCTGCAGAGTGAACAGTAATGGTATCGGTAGCTGTTTTATTCGCGCCTAACGCTTGAACGATAGGATTGGTGTTATCAAGATCGTACGTCCAAGCACCAGAATCGGTCAGATGTAGAGTACCTAAGTTGCCTACGATATCTGTGTTGGAGAGATGTGCCTCGCCAGTATCGATATCAGTGACAGTCAACGTACCGGATGTTTGTAATTGAGATTCTTCAGTCACCGCACCTGAGTTTGTCCCACCGATTAAAGCAGCATCATTGGTGCCATTCACGGTGATCGTCACTTGGTGTGGCGTGCCGTCAGCGGAGTGGACAGTAATAGTATCGGTAGCTGTTTTATGCGCACCTAACGCTTGAACGATAGGATTGGTATTATCAAGATCGTACGTCCAAGCACCAGAATCGGTCAGATGTAGAGTTCCTAATCTGCCTGCAATATCGGAGTTGGAGAAGTGTGCTTCGCCTGTATCGATATCAGTGACAGTCAACGTACCAGAGGTTTGAAGCTGAGATTCTTCGGTGACAGCTCCTGAGCTTGTTCCACCAATAATTGCTTTGTCGTTAGTGCCGTTTATCGTAATCGTTACTTGATGGGTGGTGCCATCTGCAGAGTGAACGGTAATAGTATCGGTGGCGGTTTTATTCGCGCCTAATGCTTGAACTGTAGGGTTAGTGTTATCAAGGTCGTAAGTCCAAGCACCAGAATCGGTTAGATGTAGCGTACCAAACGAGCCGACGATATCGGTATTAGAGAAATGCGCTTCGCCTGTATCGATGTCAGTGACAGTCAACGTACCAGAGGTCTGAAGCTGAGATTCTTCAATCACCGCGCCGGCACTGGTTCCGCTTATCACGGCTTTATTATTGGTGCCGTTAATGGTAATTGCAATTTGATGAGGAGTGCCGTCGGCGGAGTGGATGGTTATGATGTCTGTTGTCGCAGAGCCTTGACCAAGAGCCTGAACTTGTGGATTTTTATTATCTAGATCGTAGGTCCAATCGCCATTGTCTTTTAGGTGTAAAGTACCCAGTGTCCCCTTGAGGTCGGAATTAGAAAAATGCGCCTCTTTTGAGTCGATATCGGTGATGTTGAGTTGGCCTGAAACCGTTAGTTCTTTATCTTCAGTAACTTGGCTTGAGCCATTACTTGTCCCGATAGCGAAAAACGAACTTGGTGAATTTGCTGTACTACTCGTGATTACTGCATGGTCGTTAGTGCCATTGATCGTAACCGTAACTTGATGCGCTGTACCATCAGCAGAGTGAACAGTGACGATGTCTGTCGCAGTTGAACCTTGGCCAAGCCCTTGAACTACTGGATTATTGTTATCTAAATTGTATGTCCACGCACCGTCTTTGGTGATGCTTAGCGTACCGAAACTACTAGTCACTTGTGAGGCTTGAAAGTGGTCTTCTCCAAGATCAGAGTCCGTTACTGAAAGCTGTCCTTGAACTTGCGTTGTTAAATCTTCAGTTACCGTGCCAGCATCCACGCCTGTAATCACGGCATTGTCGTCGTTCCCGCCGATCGTCATATCGATGGTTTGAGGCGTGCCATCTTTGGTGTGAATTGTGAAACTTTCATGCAGTGAAGTCGCCCCGGTTAGCGCTTGAACGTTAGAAAGAGAGTTATCAACTTGATACTGCCAGTGTCCATCAGAATCGATAGTTAATGAGCCATACTTCCCTGAGATAACTTCCGGCGTAACCGAACTTTCATTTTGATCAGGGTCTATGACATCAATTTTACCATTCGCATGTAACAAGCCTTGTGAATCAATATTGTGATCTTCTGTGACGACACCTGTTAAGTCTCCAGAAATACTTGGCGTGTCTTGCTTACCCGTGACCGGTACTTGAACAATGACGCTCGAGCCGTTAGATAGATGCAACAAGAAATGATCAGTACCTTGTTGGTGCTGATTCAACAGTATGTATTGAGGCGATTTTGGGTTTAATACAAACGTGTATTGACCATTTGCATCAACATGAAGCTCTCCGTAGGTACCTTTTATGACTTCTGACATGAAGGTGACGGGTAAAGCGGGCGTTGTAGGCGCATTCGAATGAGTCGGCTGACCGTTACTTCCTGAGGAGATAGTCGGCATCGATACCGAAGGAATATAATGGACTTGCGGGTGAGAAAGCGTCGATAAATGATGAGAAGGAACCAAGTGAGAGCTCGAACCATGGGCGGCATGACTTGCACTTAAGGTCGAGTTTACGTCGCTGTCGCTCGTTTGAGCCTCTTGATGAGTAACCGCTGATGAGTCCGTTCTTCCATGGTCGTCGCTGACATCTTTTTCTGTCACGCTATTTGCGGCTAGTTGATCTGCGGTATCACCGGAGCTGTCTATATCCTCGGCAGCCGCGTGTTTAGCCAATGATGGCAGTATCATCATGAGTGATTGAAAAAGCGGGATATTAACTTTTAGGTGTGAATGCAGTCTGAGCTTCTTTTTTTTTGTTGGTTTCTTTTGTTCTAGCTCGTTACTTTTCTTATTTTTGATTTCTGTATTTTTCTTGTTTGCTTCGACGTTTTTTTTGTTAGCCATTTTTCTCATCCGTGAATCGTGGTTGAACTATTTTAAGTAAAATACACAGATAGAGGTTTCGCTAGCTAATTGGATAATTTTTAAAGAAAAAACTGTAAAGTCGAAGAATTATCTCGTTTTGATGTAACGAGACGAAAGTGGGGAGGGCACTTAAGGAAAGATACAGTGAGAGGCAGGAACCAAACGTCCATGTTTGGTTTCGGTGTTTTAACTTAACGGAACTAAATTACCAAGTACAACTAACTAAAAGCGTTCAGCTAACTTAAAGCGTCAGATTATCTTAAAGCGTACGACCCACTTCAAAGCCATCCCAGATTGCGGCCATGATCGTTCTCGCTTTTTGGCTGTCACCGATATTGAATACTTCATCAACGTCCAGTTGATTCGCCAGTTCTTCATGCAAGTGATCTTCAGCTTTATAGCCAAGCGCTAACACAACGTGGTCGGAAAGCATTTCAACACTGCTGTTTTCAATGTTTAGACAAACGCCCGTATCGGTGATTCGCTCTAATCGTGTTGAAGTAAGAACGTTCACTTGTTCTTTGGCTAGAAGCTCTTTCAACATCTGGTAATTAGCAAAACAGGTGCCGTGAGGGCCGCCAATGATATCGTCTGATGCTTCAACTAATGTTACTGCTCTGCCTTGTTGAGCCATCCATAGAGCCGCTTCTGCGCCCACTAAACCCGCGCCAATCACACAGACTTTGTCGCCTGTAATTAGTTCAGGGTTCATCAACATATTTTCGGCAACTAAAACGTGCGGCTTATCTTTTCCTTCCAACCAGTTAGGTTGAGTTGGGCGAGAGCCGGTAGCGAAAATAACACTGTCTGGTTTTTCGCTTTCAATCGATGCTTTGTCTGCCGCTGAATTGAGTTTTACGTCTACCTTGTGTCGAGTCATTTCACCGCTGAACCACGCAATCAAGGCTTTATCATCATGCTTGAATGGAGGTTGGCTTCCCGGGATGACATTGCCACCCAGTTGGCTGCCTTTTTCGAAAAGGACTACATCATGTCCGCGCTCAGAAGCAATTCTAGCGGCTTCCATTCCCGCAACACCACCACCGACAACGACGACCTTTTTGGTTTTGTGCGTTGGTAGTAATCTGAACTCTTCTTCTCGTCCACAGCTTGGGTTAACCGCGCAAGATAGGTTACCCACTTCAGCCATACGACCTAGGCAACCAAGGTGACAAGATAAGCAAGGACGAACTTCTTCAAAACGACCTCGTCGGATCTTATTCACCGTGTCTGGATCGGCGAGCAGGGGTCTACCCAGTGACACGCCATCACAAATGCCATTTTGAACAGCATGCGAAGCGAGGTCTGGGTTCTCCATACGGCCAGCCATTAATACGGGAATATCGACCACTTCTGAAACGGCTTTGCAGTAGGGTTTGTACATGCCCGGTTGGAAGTAGTTTGGCGGGTGATTCCAGTACCATGAGTCATAGGTGCCGGCATCAACGTTCAGAGCATCGAACCCTGCGCTTTGCAGGTATTCAGCCGCTTTAAGACCTTCTTCCATATCTCGACCCACTTCTTCAGCGCGCTCGCCCGGAAGGATACCTTGGCCGAAACCTTTCATGTTGCCTTTAACGGAGTAGCGCAGTGATACCGGGAAGTCTTTGCCACAAACAGCTTTGATACCTTCAACAATCTCTACCGCAAAGCGATAACGATTTTCGAAGCTGCCACCGTATTGGTCTGTACGTTGGTTGAAAAATTCCATTGTGAATTGGTCAAGTAAGTAGCCTTCATGAACCGCGTGTATTTCTACACCGTCAAAGCCTGCTTTTTGGGCAATAGCAGCCGACTCAACAAACTTAGAGATGAAGTATTTTACTTCTTCAGTGGTCAGTTCACGATGTGTGATTGAAGGGTCGAAGCGGTTCGGCGCTTCAGAAGGCGCAATGGATTTGTCTTCAGGCGTGAAGCCCGGAATGCAAGAGCGTCCCCAACCAGCGGTAAGCTGTGCGAATATTTTAGTACCGTAGGTATGAACTCGTTCGGTCATCTCTTTTGCGCTGCGGATATAAGCGGTTGGATGGTTGGTTGGGCATGGAAGGGAAGGCATAGGGAACTGTTCAAGTTCATTTTCTACCATTTGCACACCGGTAATGATCAGGCCAACACCACCACGTGCACGAGCAACGTAATACTCAACGCCACGGCTGTTATACGCACCATCGCCATCGACACAACCTAAGGTGCCCATCGGGGCCATAGAATAACGATTCTTTAGCTTTAAAGAGCCGATCTTCATCGGTTCAAAAAGCACGTTATGCTCTTGTTTTAACATAATCTAATCTCCAATAATTGAATGCATTGGGTGTTAACCAAGCAAGTACTGGTGATATTAAAGCAAGGGATGAACGTGCTAACTTTGCACTTTAGGACAAAAGTTTTGCCGAATATGCCATCGAAAGTAACGTTGATTTAGATCAGTCTTTACCTAGGTGATATTCTGACTTCGCCTTAATTTTATTGGACTTAGCCCTGTCCATCTCTTAAAAGCACGTGAGAAAGTGCTCAAGTCAGCAAAGCCGAGCTGGTAGGCAATCTCGGTCATGTTGATGTGTTGGTCTTCTAGCAAGTGCAGTGCTTTTTCTAGCTTGTATTTTTCGACTACACCTCGATAGTTTGTGTTGAGTTCAGCAAGCCTTCTATTCAACGTTCGGATGTTCATGTTGAGCGACTGAGCAAGGCTCTCACCCGAAACATTCTCCAAGTTATTCGCTTGATTGAGCGCATTGTAGATCTGGAGAATCAGGTCGCCTTTCTTTAGGGACTCCGCGTCTTTTCTCAGTAGATTCAGTGCCGAAAAATAGATCCCTTCATCGTAATTATCTAAAGGTTTATGAAGATGCTTTTTGTCGATAGCGATCTTTCTTATTGGGTGTCCGGCGGTAATTTTTGCTCCCGTTAACTGTTCGAGTTGTTCGGTGTGCTCGGGAGAGAATTTGTGCTCAATCAGTTTGACGCTCACATCGATGTCTTCGCTAAGGATCACATGCTTGATGATGTAAATGAGTGTGGCGATCAGCATTGTTACGCCAAGGTAGGTGACGTGACTTTCTTGGCTGAAAGGCTCGCTGTTGAGTACCCATAACTCGGCGCTACCTTGCTTATTTTCTCGATATTGAAGCCGGATAGGCGACGCAATAATGAACGAGAATTCAGCCGCAGTTTTTAGCATCGCCTCGAGGTTTGGAGCGGTCCATAGTGCTAAGGAGTAACTGCCAAAGGTTAAGGGAGTAACGTGCTTCGCGGCTCTTACGGGGATCAGCTCATCATCGGTATATTCACACAGTTTTACTAACTCTTCACGAAGGTCGTGGAAATGCAATCGGCCATCTGAATTCTTACGCTTTGGCGGAAACAATTGGCTTTCCACTTTATGCTCTTTTGCTGTTAAAGCGAGCAAGGCTTGCCAGCCAGCGTGAACCGAAAGGGAGTTATGAAAGCGCTGTTCCAATGCCATTTTATGACCTTATAAATCGGAGATGTGATCAAAAACACAAAGTGATTAATTGTCCAGAATAGTGAATTTCTTGTCCTGAATTGCAAAGTTAAAGCCTAGGGAAATTGTATTCTGAATGCCGTGAAAAGGATATTTACCTGTACCCTACGTTCATGCATAACATACAAGTTTTGGTTTTAATGGAAAAGTAATATTCAAAATTTAGCCTGTTATGCAAAGTATAATGAGAACTACATAATGAATAATTGGCAAGAGATCCATAGCGAAAAACTACTCTCGTTAGAGTCTGCGGTAGGCAAACTCGCATCAGGTGACAAAATCTGGGCAGGTGGCTTACTGTCCATTCCAGTTGTTTTTCTAAAGGAGTTGGATAAACACCTCGACCTATTCAGTGATTGTGAAATCTACACAGGTTTGATGACGACTCCCTTCGAATTTTTGAAGCCTCAATATAGAGATAACTTCAAGCATATCAGTCTCTTCATGGGGCCAATTGAAAGAAAGCTGCAAAGCACAGGCAACGTAGAAGTGACGAACTTTCATTTCTCTAATTTCGAAAATATTTTTGAAAAACTGCAGCCGAATACGGTTGTCGTTGAAGTGACACCACCGAATGCAGACGGTTTTGTGAGCTTAGGCGCGTGTGGCGGCGTAGCAACGAAGGTGGCGCTGAAACATGCTTCTAAAGTAATTTTTGTTGTTAATGAACAGCAACCTTTTATCGGCAATGAAGACAATATCGTGCATGTTGATTGTGCGGACGCATTAGTCGAAGGCCATCATAGTATCGCGTCACCTAAAGCTGGCCAGCCTTCAGAGCTAGAGACCGAAATTGCAAAACACGTTAGCCCATACATTAAGGATGGAATGACGGTACAAATTGGTATTGGAACCATCTCAAATGCGATGGGTATGGCGCTTCGAGACCGTAAAGATCTAGGTGTTCATACAGAGATGTTTACGGAATCTCTCATGGAGATGTGTAAAGCCGGTGCGGTGTCTGGCACTAAAAAGAATCACATGCCAAACAAGATCGTCGCGGCATTCGCGGCGGGTCCTCAAGAAGTGATGGACTTTCTGCACAACAACCCAGACATCGAGATGGGCTCAATGAGCGAAGTCGTTGACCCGTATGAAGTCGCTAAGAACGATAATTTTGTCTCCATTAATACGTGTTTGATGATCGACCTTGTGGGTCAAGTTGCATCTGAAGGCGCGGGTTTTAGCCAGATTTCAGGATCGGGTGGTCAGTTAGATTTTGTACGAGCAGCGAACATGGCGAAAAACGGCGTCAGCATCTTAGCCTTGGCAGCAACGCGTGAAGGCAAAGGCGGCTTAGAGTCGAATATTCGTTTGTCATTGCCAGTGGGCACGCCGATTACTACGCCTCGTAACGATGTGCATATTGTGGCGACGGAATACGGCTCGGTTAACCTGCGTGGTATGACGGTCTCTGAACGCGTTCATGCGTTAGCGAACATCGCGCACCCAGATTTTCGTGAGTCGTTACTGGCTGAAGCAAAACAACATGGCTTAGTGAAGTAGGAGGTAATTATGTTTACAGGACAATTTTTCAAACTCGCATTTATCGAAGATTCTAATCGTATTGTTGAATTGGTTTTCAACGCAGAGTCTGATTCGGTTAACACACTCACTAAGTCGGCATTAATTGAACTTGAAAGCTGTCTCGAGCAACTTGAAAACAGTGATGCTGCTGGTCTGATTATCCGTTCGGGCAAAGCGTTATTTAGCACGGGTGCGGATGTAAAAGCCTTTCGCTCTCTGTTTAGTGGCGGTGATGCGGCCATTACCGATTACTTATCATGGGCGCACTCCATTTATAACCGAATCGAAGATCTTAACCTTCCTAAAGTCGCCATCGTTAATGGTGTAGCTGCTGGTGGGGGGGTAGAGCTTTCACTGCTTGCGGATTATCGCCTTGCAACGACCGACCTAAAAATGAGCCTGCCTGAAGTTAAGCTTGGCATCATGCCTGCATGGGGTGGGGTGACTCGATTACCGCGCATCACAGGTGTGGATACGGCTCTGCAATGGCTAACAACGGGTAAAACCTTTAAGGCAAAGCAAGCGCTAGAACATCACGTTGTTGACGGTGTGATCGATGCGAGTAAGACAAACCCAATCGAAAGCGCGTTAACCATGCTTGAGTCGTGCATCTCTGGTGACTTTGATTGGCAGCAGCGTTATGCAGAAAAACAAGCGCCACTGACTCTGAATGACGCGGAACTGGCGATGTCGATTAATGTGGCTAAAGGCATGGTCGCGAAAGCCGCTGGTCCTCATTATCCTGCACCAGGCATTATTCTGAACACGATTTCTCAAAGCGCTCGTTGTTCTCGCGATGAAGCCTTAAAGCTTGAGCAAGCGGGAATCATCAAATGTGTCGCAAGTGGTATAGCAGACGCTTTGGTGAATGTTTTCCTGAGCGACATGGCAGTAAAAGCGACGGCAAAGAAACACGCTAAAGGCGGCAAGAAAACCGAAGAAGTGGGTGTAGTCGGCGCGGGCATTATGGGCGGCGGTATCGCTTATGTGACCGCGGATAAAAAGCTGGATGTGGTACTCAAAGACATCAACAAACAGGGCTTAGCGTTAGGACTAAATGAAGCCAATCAACTGCTTTCAAAGCAAGTGACTCGCGGTCGTAAGAGCCCAGAGGCGATGGGTGAAGTGCTCAATCGTATCGTGCCGACTTTGCACAATGCAGCGTTAGACAGCTGTGATTTGGTGATAGAAGCGGTCGTTGAGAATCCAATCGTAAAAGAAAAGGTGCTAGCTGAGCTTGAACAGGTTGCGCCAAATGCAATGATTGCATCAAACACATCTACTTTGATGATCAGTGGCTTAGCGCACTCATTAAAGAACCCAGAGAACTTCTGTGGCATTCACTTCTTTAATCCGGTGCACCGCATGCCGTTGGTTGAAGTGATTAAAGGTGAGCAAACATCAGCGGAAACCATTGCAACCGCAGTCAACTACGTTCTGGCACTTGGCAAGACGCCTATCGTGGTGAACGACTGTGCTGGCTTCTTGGTCAATCGCTGTTTAACGCCTTACTTCTTGGCTTTCAACCAGCTGTTGGTTGCGGGCGGTGATATTGCTCAAATCGACAAAGTGATGAGCAAAGGGTTCGGTTGGCCAATGGGGCCAGCGCATCTGCTTGATGTGATTGGACTCGATACCGCGGATCACTGCATTGATGTGATGAGCGAAGCCTTCCCAACGCGTTTAGCCAAGCCTGAAGCGAATCTGATCGCGGAATCTGTGGCGAAAGGACGTTTAGGGCAAAAAACAAAAGAGGGTTTCTATCTGTACAAAGCGGATCGCAAAGGTCGCTTACAACCAGAAAACCATTTGGAAACCACTGCGCTAATAGACAGCCTTTGTGATGCACCAATCTCAATGGAGCCTCAAGACATCACAATGCGAATGATGTTACCGATGATGTATGAAGCGATTCGCTGTTTAGATGACGGCATTATTTCTTCAGCTGC
This sequence comes from Vibrio sp. 10N.247.311.51, assembly GCF_041467855.1. Taxonomy (NCBI): domain Bacteria; kingdom Pseudomonadati; phylum Pseudomonadota; class Gammaproteobacteria; order Vibrionales; family Vibrionaceae; genus Vibrio; species Vibrio sp. 10N.247.311.51. The sequence goes on from NZ_JBFSVK010000014.1 coordinate 126,603, forward strand.
CGAGGGTGATATTGCGTTTATCTACGGCACTGGATTCCCGGCATTCCGTGGCGGAATCTTCTACTACATGGATAGCATGGGTCTAGATAAGTTGTTAGAGATTGCCCAACAATATGAAGACTTAGGTTCTTTATATGCCATCCCTCAAGGTCTTCGTGACCGTGTTGAACTGAACCGTAATTTTTACGCGTAACCTGGAGCAAGAAATATGAAAAACGTAGTGATTGTAGATGCGATTCGAACTCCAATGGGGCGTTCAAAAAATGGTGTATTTCGACATGTTCGAGCCGATGATCTTTCGTCTCACTTAATGAGCACCATGCTGAAGCGTCAGCCAAAGGTTGAATCCACTCTGATTGATGATGTGATCTGGGGTTGTGTGCAGCAAACCGAAGAGCAGGGCGTTAACCTTGCGAAGGTCGCAGCACTTCAAGCTGGGTTGTCTGAAGAAGTACCAGCAACAACAGTGAATCGTTTGTGTGGTTCTTCAATGGATGCACTGCACATGGCAACGCGCTCGATAAAAGCGGGTGATGCCGATGTTGTTCTCGTTGGTGGTGTTGAGCATATGGGGCATATCCCAATGACCAAAGGCATCAACTTAAACCCATACAACCGCAATATGGCACAAGCGTCTGCGATGATGGGGTTAACGGCGGAAGCACTTGGTCAACTTCATAACGTGTCTCGTGAAGAGCAAGATGAATTGGGCGCTCGTTCACACCGACTCGCGCACGAAGCGACACTTGAAGGTCGCTTTGATAACGAGATTGTCCCAACCATGGGTCATGACGAAAGCGGTGCGCCAACCTTGGTTAAGCACGATGAAGTGATTCGTCCTGAAACCACCGCTGAATCTTTGTCTAAGCTTCGCCCTGCGTTTGACCCGCGAGGAACCGTAACGGCAGGTACGTCTTCGGCCTTGTCTGACGGCGCATCTTGTTTGCTGGTGATGAGTGAAGATAAAGCCATCGAGATCGGCATTAAACCAAGAGCTAGAGTTATCTCTTCTGCCTCTGCGGGAGTGCCAGCGGCGCTTATGGGTTATGGACCCGTTCCGGCAACCAAAAAAGCGTTAGCGAAGACTGATCTAACGATCGCAGATATCGATTTTGCTGAAGTGAATGAAGCCTTTGCAGCGCAAGCTATCCCGTGTTTAAAAGATTTAGGCTTATGGGAGCAGCGTGAAGATAAAGTGAACCTGCATGGTGGAGCGATTTCACTGGGTCATCCTTTAGGATGTTCGGGTGCTCGCATCGTCGGTAGCCTTATCAATATTATGGAACAGCGTGGTGGTCAATACGGGCTAGCAACTATGTGTATTGGTATGGGGCAAGGTATTGCGACGATTATCGAAAGAGTGGAGTAAGTCACTTAATGGTTCGAGATGAGCTCGTCATCTAGGTGACCAAGACAATAAATTAGGGTAACGATCCAAGCCTTCAACCTGTGTTGAAGGCTTTTTTAGTGAGTTGCACTTTTTGCTTATCCAGAACTATCATTGAAGGACACACATGCCTTAAGTTCAAATAATCGACAAACCATGGTTATGAATGAATATTTTTTCAACGGTCAGGCAAATATCGGCACAATGGCATTGACCTTACCCTAAGGGTAACGTTTATAGTTGCGGTGTAAATTCAAAGGTAAGCTATGACAAACACATTCCGAAAAACTTGGATTATTGTTTTCAGCATCATTGCGATGTTGATGTCTAGCTATGCCTCAAGCTCTTCAGCCATGATGGCTAATATCATGGCAACGCAGATGATGTCGAATAAGTCTATCTGCCATCACAACGATTCGCCGAGCGATCCTGATGCCGCAAGTCAATTTGCTGCCGGTTGCCATGTGACCGTTACCGATTCAGACATGAGCGATCATGTTCATGCAAGCACGCCGAATGGCGACCAGTCTGTTCATGGAGCTCACTCTGCCCATGATGACCACGCTATTTATGTTGAGCTGTCTGCTGATGACAAGATGGCTTCACATCAAGAATCAATGGATGCTCACGGAGAGCATGTGATGGGCAACAACTGTTGTGGCGGTTCGGATTCTGCTCATATCTGTTGCTATTCTGTTTGTTCTACCGCATCACACACAATTCAGGCGCTCCAAGCCAACTACCAAATTTCCTCTTCATTCGCACCTCATCACTCTGTGACTATCGGTCAAAAAGTGACTCGTGCACAATCTTTGCTACGCCCACCTTCCGCATAAATCTATATCTAAAAATACAGCTATATCAGTTAGATAATTCTGATAAGCCATTCTTTTTGATGCGCTAATTAGCGCTAGATATGGACATTCATTGTGAATATGAAACCAACAACCTCTGTGTTTGTCATGAACACGAGCTTAGTGGTTGCTGCTACCTTGCCTATGGCCTTGTTTTCAAGTGCTACGCTCGCGGCTACCACGGCGTCAGCTTCAAATGCTCAACACATTTCAGCACATGACCAAGCAAGCTCGACGCAGCAACTCAATACACTGATTGAGATTGCTTTAAGCGAAGATGGAAATCGCAAACAGTACTTTGCTCAGTCTCAAGCGATGCGAGAAACGGGCATTGCCAGCTCGACCTTAATGGACCCGAAATTGAAAGTTGGATTTGGTGGTTTGCCTGTCGATAGCTTTCAATTCGACGAAGACCCGATGACTAATATATCGGTAGGGTTGATGCAGCAGTTTGAGCGTGGCGATACGCTTAACCTCCAACAGAAAAAGGCAGGCCAACAGGCAGATGCTTTAGCTTTGCAGGTGCAAGCAAGAGAATTGACGGTTGCGAATAGCATGACGCAGCTTTGGCTTGAGTTAGGTTATCAGCAAAAGGCTGAGTCGGTGATTCGTCAAAATCGTCGTTTGTTGGTTGAGCTTGAAAACTATGTACAAACCAACTACTCGATTGGTAAAAGTGAAGCGCAAGATCTGCTTAATGCTCAGCTCCAAGTGAGCAAGCTTGATGAGAAACTTCAGGCAAACCAGCAGGTTCAGCGCCGCTTAATCTCTCAGCTTTCTGAATGGTTGGGTTCTGATTGGCTAGGCTCTCAGATTCTTGATTCTCAGGGCACACTGAATGCAACTAACCAAATCGATTGGTCGTTGTTGGAAAGCAAATTAGCGACCAATATCGATTCAACCAAGCACTACCAGCTGCTGACTGACCATCCTTTGGTTAAGATCTCCGATGTCAGTATTTCCTCCAATCAAACTAAGGTTGAGTTAGCCGAGCAAGCTTATACCCCGCAGTTTGGGGTGGAAGTGATGTATGCACACCGTCAAGCCAATAACATGGCAGGTGAACCTGCTTCTGATCTGGTGAGTGCTTATCTGACAGTCGACATCCCGCTGTTTACAGGGAACCGACAAGATAAAAACTTATCGGCTGCTCAGTATCAAGTTGGTGCGGCTAAATCTCAAAAAGACACCTTACTTTCCCAAATGAACGCGCAAGTGAATGCATTGCTGGTGGACAGATCAAATCTGATCCAGCGATTAGATCGCTATCAAACGTCCTTGCTTCCTCAAACCGCAGCCCGAATCAGCGCGGTTGAGAGGGGCTATCAAAACAATACCGCCCAGTTTAACGATGTCATTTCAGCAACGACCGATGAGCTGGCGCTTCAGTTAGAGCAACAACGTTTGATCACCGATCTCAACATCGTTAACAGCAAACTGGCGGCGTTAGTCAGTGGCTTTGAATACCAAGTGAACCAACCACAACTTGCAACCACAGAGAATCAGTAAGGGATACATAATGAGTTCAGTAAAAGTAGCAACAATCGCTTTATTGGTCGGTGGTGCATTGGGTTTTAGTGTGAACCATTTTCTAATTAATCCAGCACACGACATGTCAGCAATGGCAACGAGTACAGAAGCCAGCGATGAACCTTTGTATTGGGTAGCTCCGATGGACCCAAATTATCAGCGTGATAAGCCAGGTCAATCGCCAATGGGGATGGATCTTATCCCTGTGTATGCAGACGATGTGAACGACGGAGCCAAAGATAAGCCCGGAACCGTGTTTATTGATTCTTCGGTGGAAAATAACCTTGGCGTGAAAACCGCACAAGTCACAAGAGAAGCGCTATCACCGCGCATTGAAACGGTTGGCTACGTGGCATTTGATGAAAGTGCGCTATGGCAAACCAACGTGCGTGTTTCTGGTTGGGTGGAAAAACTCTCTATTAACGCAGTGGGTGAGAAGGTAAACAAAGGTGATGTGCTTTTCACACTCTATTCTCCAGAGCTTGTTAAAGCACAAGAAGAGTTGATCAGTGCTTATAAAACGGGTCGTAAAGGTTTGATCAAAGGCTCGACTGAACGCTTAATTACCTTGGGTGTTGATAAGACGCAAATCCGCGCTATTACGCGCAAAGGCAAAGCCTCACAAACCATTGAAGTCAAAGCGCCAGCTGATGGTGTCATCGCAAGTTTGAATATCCGAGAAGGTGGTTACCTTTCACCTGCACAAGCGGTGATCAGTGCTGGCCCATTAGGCGAAGTATGGGTTGATGCAGAGGTGTTTGAGCGTCAAGCGCACTGGATCTCGTCAGGCAGCAATGCGGTGATGACGCTAGATGCCATTCCCGGCAAAGAGTGGTTGGGTAATGTCGATTACGTTTACCCAATCCTTGACCCAAAAACTCGAACCTTGCGCGTTCGTTTGAAGTTCTCCAATCCAAATGGTGAGCTTAAGCCAAATATGTTCGCCAATATTGCGTTGAAACCCATCAGTGATGAAGCCGTTCTTACTATCCCAAGATCTTCGGTGATTCACTCCGGTGGTATGACTCGAGTGGTGATGTCAGAAGGTTCTGGCAAGTATCGTTCTGCTCGTATTGAGGTTGGTCGTGAAGCTGGCGAAAAAATAGAGGTGCTTCAAGGGCTAGAGCAAGGCGAAAACATTGTCACTTCTGCGCACTTCATGTTGGATTCTGAATCGAGCCAAACTGCTGATCTTTCACGCATCAATGGTGTTGAAGAAGAAGCTGAAACCGTATGGGCGAACGGTGAAATTTCCGATGTTATGCAAGGCAGTCGCATGGTGACGATTAACCATCAGCCAGTTCCTGAATGGGATTGGCCGGGCATGGTGATGAACTTCACCTTTGCGGAAGGCTTAGACATGAGTGACGTGCAACGTGGTAAGGCAATTGACTTTGAGATGCGAAAGACAGAGTCAGGGCTGTACGAGGTTGTTGATTACAAGGTCAACAAACACAAGATCGCCGGCGAAATTTGGGTAACGGGTGACATCACCATGTTGATGGCTGATTTTGGCATGATCACTGTAAAACATCAGCCAGTCCCCGAGTGGAATTGGAAAGCGGGTGAAATGAATTTCCAAGCCAGTGATGACCTTGATTTATCTGAGTTTACAGAGGGGCAAACCATTCGGTTTCTAGTAGCGAAGCAAGGTTCTGATTATGTGCTCAAATCTCTCGAACCGACGAATAGCACGGGTGAGGGCGAACTATGATCAATGCAATCATTCGCTGGTCTATTAGCAACCGCTTCTTAGTGCTGGTTGCTACTGTAGCCATCGTATTTGGCGGCTTATACAGCGTTAAAAATACACCTGTCGATGCCATTCCGGATTTGTCAGACGTTCAGGTGATCATCAAAACCAGTTATCCGGGGCAAGCGCCACAAGTGGTTGAGGATCAGGTGACTTATCCATTGACCACCGCCATGTTAGCTGTACCGGGTGCTGAAACGGTTCGTGGCTACTCGTTCTTTGGTGATTCCTATGTCTATATCATCTTCAATGACGATACCGATATGTACTGGGCGCGTTCACGAGTGTTGGAGTACTTAAGCCAAGTTGCACCTAACTTGCCTTCGAGTGCTAAGCCAACACTAGGGCCAGATGCAACCGGTGTGGGCTGGGTTTACAGCTACGTGTTGCAAGATAAAACCGGTCAGCACGACTTAGCGGAACTTCGGAGTTTGCAAGATTGGTTCTTGAAGTATGAATTGCAAACCGTAGAAGGCGTGTCTGAAGTGGCGACCGTTGGCGGAATGGTGAAGCAGTACCAAGTGCAGATTGATCCGGCCAAGTTACGTGCTTACGACCTGACGCTTCAGCAAGTCAATATGGCAATCCAAGATGGTAACCAAGAAACCGGTGCGTCTGTTGTTGAGATTGCGGAAGCCGAGCACATGGTTCGTACCACCGGTTACCTGACAAGCATCGAAGACATTCAATCTCTGCCGCTAAAAGTGACCGACAAGGGTACTCCGCTGCTATTAGGTGACATTGCTGACATCAACCTTGGCCCGCAAATGCGTCGTGGTATCTCTGAGCTGAATGGTGAAGGTGAAGCGGTTGGCGGCGTTATCGTGATGCGCTTTGGTGAAAATGCCAGTGAAGTGATCGACTCGGTGAAATCCAAGCTCGCTGAACTGCAAGCAGGCTTACCTGATGGTGTCGAGATTGTCGCGACTTATGACCGTTCTACTTTGATTGATTCAGCCGTTGAAAACCTTTGGAAGAAGCTGGCTGAAGAGTTCATCGTGGTCGCTGTAGTGTGTGCGCTGTTCTTGTTCCATATCCGCTCATCACTGGTTATCGCACTAAGTCTGCCGGTTGGTATCTTAGGCGCATTCATTGTGATGCATTGGCAGGGTATCAACGCCAATATCATGTCTCTTGGCGGGATCGCGATTGCGATTGGTGCCATGGTGGATGGTGCCATCGTGATGATTGAGAACGTTCATAAACACATTGAACGGACTCCGCTGACTGATAAAAACCGTTGGCAAGTGATTGGTAAGGCAGCAGAAGAAGTCGGCGCACCGCTGTTCTTCTCTCTGATTATCATTACCTTGAGTTTTGTGCCTGTGTTCGCGCTAGAAGGGCAAGAGGGCAAGATGTTCTCGCCACTTGCGTTTACCAAGACGTATGCGATGGCCGCTGCCGCTGGTTTGGCTATCACGCTTGTGCCTGTGCTAATGGGTTACTTCATTCGCGGCAACGTGCTACCTGAACACAAGAACCCAGTGAACCGCAGCTTAGTTGCGATGTATAAACCATTGCTCAACCTAAGCCTAAAGTATCCAAAAGTGATGATCGTGATTGCACTGGGTTTGATGGCTTCTGCGTATTACCCAACCAGTAAGCTTGGCAGCGAGTTCATCCCTCCTTTGGACGAAGGGGATTTGATGTACATGCCAACCACCTATCCAGGCATCTCAATAGGTAAGGCTCGTGAGTTGTTGCAACAAACCAACAAGCTCATTAAAACCATTCCAGAAGTCGAAACCACGTGGGGCAAAATTGGTCGAGCAGAGACGGCAACCGATCCTGCACCGTTAACCATGATTGAAACCGTGATTCAGCTTAAACCGCGAGATGAGTGGCGTGACGGTGTCACTACTGAGTCTCTGCGTAAAGAGTTTGATGATCTGATTCAATTCCCAGGTTTAACTAATGCGTGGGTTATGCCTATCAAAACCCGTATCGACATGTTAGCGACCGGTATTAAAACTCCAATCGGTATCAAAATCGCTGGCCCAGAGCTGAGCGTGATTGAAGATATTGGTTCGCAACTTGAACCCATCCTCAACAGCGTGAGTGGTACGGCTTCTGTCTACGCCGAGCGTGTTGCGGGCGGTCGTTACGTGACGATAGACATTAAACGTCGCTCGGCTGCGCGATATGGCTTGAGCATTAAAGAAGTGCAACAGGTTATCTCGACTGCGGTTGGTGGCATGAACGTGGGTGAAACCGTTGAGGGGCTAGAGCGTTACCCAATTAATGTCCGTTATCCACAAAGCTATCGTGATTCTGTCGTTAAGCTGCAAAACCTGCCGTTAGTGACACCAAATGGAGCGCGAATTGCTTTGTCTGATGTTGCAGACATTCGCTATGAAGATGGACCACCAATGATTAAGACGGAGAACGCGCGTCCTAATGGTTGGGTGTTTGTTGATATCGAAGGTCGCGACCTTGGTTCTTATGTGGCAGAGGCGCAAAAAGTCGTTACCGATCAAATCGTCTTACCTGCGGGTTATTCATTGGCGTGGTCTGGTCAATACGAATACATGGAGCGTGCGAAGGAGCGTTTGAGTGTCGTTGTGCCAATCACAATCGCCATCATCATGTTGTTGCTCTACCTAAGCTTCCGCCGTGTCGGTGAGGTGATGATGATCATGCTGACATTGCCACTCGCAATGGTTGGTGGCCTATGGTTGATGCATGTCCTCAATTACAACTTCTCCATTGCGGTGGGTGTGGGCTTTATCGCCCTTGCCGGGGTTGCTGTTGAGATAGGTGTGATCATGTTGGTCTACCTAAACCAAGCATGGCACTACAAGAAATTGGATGCGGAGCAGAACCAGCAAGCACTTCAGAGTGAAGACTTAACGGATGCGATTCGTGAGGGCGCAGGACTGCGTGTTCGCCCAGTGATGATGACGGTACTTACCGTGATCATTGGTCTCATTCCAATTATGTATGGTGAGGGAACGGGCTCAGAAGTGATGCAGCGAATTGCTGCGCCAATGATAGGCGGAATGGCGTCTGCACTATTGCTTACCCTACTGGTGTTGCCTGCAATCTTTAAGCTCTGGAAACAGCGTGAGATCACGCACAGCCAAAACGAGACAAACAAATAACGTATTGATTATTAGCCCTTACTTACCAATACAGAGTGAGTAAGGGCGTACCACATGAACATGTGAAACTAACAAATAAATAACTGAATTAATCTAAGGAACGATCATGAAAAAGACACTTATTGCGATTGCACTGACGTTAACTACTGCAACGGCTTTTGCTGAAATGGACCATTCGAATATGGACCACTCAAATATGGATCACTCGATGATGAATATGGAAGGCATGTCTGAAGTGGGTATGCCTGCGACAGGCGCAAAGCCGGATAAAGTGGTTCATGTTCTGCTAAGTGACGATATGAAAATCACATTTAAGAACAAGGTTGATATTGAGCCGAACGACGTGGTGCAGTTCGTTGTGATGAACACAGGCAAGATTGATCACGAATTCTCGATTGGTTCTGCTTCAGAGCAGTTAGAGCACCGTGAAATGATGAAAAACATGGGCAATCACGCTCATGACTCGGGTAGCACAGTGACAGTTAAGCCGGGTAAAGCGAAGCAATTGCTGTGGCATTTCCATGGCGATAATAACGTAGAGTTCGCGTGCAATATTCCTGGTCACGCTGAAGCGGGTATGGTGAAGTCGTTAACGCTATAAGGTGATACACAAGCCATATCTAGTTCAAAGGGATGAGTGCTAGGTATGGCTACCTTGTTTTAGTGCTATTTAGGTATTAGCTTTAAAAGACTATAGGAATAGGAGTTTAAGGATGAATAAGACAGTTCTAGTACTTGCAATAACGGGTGTTTTAATAACGTGGTCGACCCACAGTATTGCTGCTAAACCTGAGTGGGCTGGTAAAGGTAAGCCCGATTTAGAAGAAGTAAAAACGCTCGCTGAGGCTAAAAAAGTTGAAGGCGAAATTGATGTTCGTGAGAAGCAGCTTGATTCAATGATCGAAGAGAAAAATAAGAAAGCGAAAAAAAGTAAGAACAAAAAAGATAAGCAGAAACTAGATAAAGAACTCGACGATTTGGAAGACGAGAAAGAAGCCCTCGAAGAGAGTAAAGAGAAGCTCAAAGATAAGAAAGAAAAGCTCGAAGATGATATGGATAATGACGAAGAAAAGTCGGGATTAGAAAAGCAGAAAGACAAGAAAGCGGAACAAGAGCGTAAAGAAGAAGGAACAGGGTCAGAGAAAGGCCAACAGCAGCGTGAAGAAAACAGCAAAAAGTGGTGGAACTTCTGGGAGTAATGCGAGGGCCTTACATCACCAATTCATTCAACCTATCAGCACAGCTTTGTGTGGCAGCTAAGTCATTGGTTAAACATTATGACCAGTTAAAGATAAGTCTCAACCTGTTCAGGAATACATGAACTAACTTGGATTGGCTGAGGCTTATCTGTAGTTAGAATCACTGTAGCAAGATAGAAGTTTCAAGCAGGTGGTGTGCTTCGCCGCTCAGGTGCGGTAGCTCTGCCATGATCTTTTTAAACTTGTCATCGATTGACTCTGCTTCATTCAGCGATCGAAAAGCCAGTACAGCCTGTTCAGGCTCGCTGTTCACATAACCTTTCAATGTATCTAGCTGAATTTTATTGGCATTTTCAACTTTTGCTAGCGCGACATTAATTGCTTCGATGTTAATTGTTAACTCATTGCTTTTAAACATTTTTTATTATTTATGGGTTGTTGCTAATACGCGCACATTAACACAATGATTTTTGCAGATATTGACCAAGATTATTAAATTGGAACAATTTTGAAAATCATTAAAAGCTGAACTGCAATGTGTGATTTGGATAGGTGTCAGAAATACGAAGCGATTTAAGGAGTTAATAGCTTTGGTTGGTCACTTAGCGTTGATTCGTCAATCTAAGCTTAAATAAAATAAGTTTAATCAGTATAGATTTAATGACTGTGGACTTAGCAAACGGCGAAAATTTTTGAATAGGGTATCGCTGGAAGAAAGTGCTTAATGAAGCTTAAAGAGAAGTTGGAGCGTGCAGCGGGAATCGAACCCGCATCATCAGCTTGGAAGGCTGAGGT
>NZ_JBFSVK010000015.1:0-136897 GCF_041467855.1 Vibrio sp. 10N.247.311.51
CGAGATGCGAGATGCGAGATGCGAGATGCGAGATGCGAGATGCGAGATGCGAGATTGATGTACTTGTGTAGTAAAACGTTCAGGCAATAAAAAACGGAGCCTTAAGCTCCGCTTCTTATTGTATTCGCTAATTAAAAATTAACGAGCACGGAAGACGATGCGGCCTTTAGAAAGGTCGTATGGAGTCATCTCAACAGTTACTTTATCACCAGTAAGAATACGGATGTAGTTCTTACGCATTTTACCAGAGATGTGTGCTGTCACTACGTGACCGTTTTCAAGCTCAACACGGAACATTGTGTTTGGTAGAGTATCAAGGACAGTGCCTTGCATCTCGATTACGTCTTCTTTAGCCATCTAATCCTCTTTCGAAATTTGGCGGTTTTCAACGGCTTGATTGTGCCGTTAAAATCAAAATATGTAAAGTTGTCGCGTATTCTACCCTTGCCACCGCTGATTTACTAGCCTTTGATGACGTTGAAATCGTACTTTATAGTTCATCGCAGGGCATTCATCGATTTGATAACCCAAATATAACCATTGTTTTTGTTCTTTCTGGGCATGTTGGATCTGAAATAGAACGCCAAGTGTTCCCATCGAAATGTCTATATCAGGATCGAAGAAGGTATAAAACGCGCTCGTACAGTGAGCCATGATGTCGGTTACGGCGATACCAACCAACTTGTTCTCATCATAGATGTGCATGAACTTTGTAGTAAGCCACTCATTTTTAGAGAATTGTAGAAATTCTTCTTTTTTGGGTGGGTACATGGTTCCCGAACGGTGACGAGCGGTGATATAGCGACTGTATAAGTCAAACCAGTTGTCATCCATCTCATCTTTCAGTTCCCAACGTAGTGATTTTCCTTTGTTAAGGATCCGTCGTTGGCTTTTGGAAAGCTTTACCTCAGGAATTGAAAGACGAATTGCTTGGCATGCTGAGCAATTATCACAATGTGGCTTATAAATGGTTGAACCACTGCGGCGAAAACCGTTCGCAAGCAGAACTTCATAGTTATCTGAGGTGTGCATGTGTTCATCAAGCGTGACCGCTACTCTTTCTTCGAGGTGAGGTAAGTAGCTGCAAGCGTGATTGTCTGTTAATCCAATTCTGATTTGTTGTAAATCTGGATTCATTAAGGCATTTCCTTTAGCCATTGGGTTTGAAAGCATGCATCGTCAACGGAAAATTCTTTGAGTAATTGCAGAGAGCCTAGGAATTCATCCCTATCAACCTCGATAGCGCCTAAGGATTCCAAGTGAGGGTTCATGACTTGGCAATCAATCAGTTGTCCGCCGAATTGTGTAAAGTGTTCACAAAAATACCACAGCGCGATTTTAGAGGCATTGGTCTTCAGGCTGAACATCGATTCACCGCAAAAGACTTGGCCTCTTTGTAAGCCGTAAAGTCCGCCGATCAGTTCATCATCTTGCCAAACCTCAACCGAGTGGCAGAAACCTAATGAAGCGAGTTTGCGGTAGGCTGACTGCATGTCGCTGTTTAGCCAAGTTTCTTCTTCGGGTCTTAGTGAAGAGCAATAACCAATTACTCTGTCCGTCGCTTGGTTGATGCTGACTCGGTAATTGTGCTTTCTTTGAAACTTTTTAAGACTTTTTGACGGTTCGAATGTCTTAGGATTAAATACCGCTCGCGGTGCAGGGCTCCACCAAAGTATAGGCTCACCTGGGCCATACCATGGAAATATACCTTGGCTATAAGCGTTTAAAATTCGCGTTGGTGATAAATCACCACCGAAGGCGAGCAGACCGTTGGGTTCATCAAGCGCGTCGAAAGGCGAAGGAAACTCTATACTAGTAGTATCAAGTTCGGTTAGGTATATAGTCATAAGTACCGCATTACAGATTAATCACTGACCAAGAGGTCTTTAGGAGTTTTACCATGAAGAAGTTGCTTTGGATTTTACTTGTTTTGCCCATGTTGGCAAATGCAGCTTACAACAGAAACCAAGCTCGACCAGTAAATGAGGTGGTTTATGGTGAGATTGATACGGTCAGATACATCACTCAGCAAGAGATCGTTGAGTCGAAAGCGAATGGTTGGGAAACCTTGTTAGGTGCGGCGATTGGCGGCTTGATTGGTAACCAGTTTGGCGGCGGCACCGGTAAAGAAGTGGCGGCAGCTGTCGGCGCAGTAGCGGGCGCGGGTATTGCTCGTAACCGAGGTAATACACAATATAAAGTAGAGTACAAACTGGTCGAGTTATTGGTCAAAACCAAAGACGACAAGCTGGTCAACATTATCCAAGATGTCGATAACTCGATGCTGTTCAACCGAGGCGATGATGTACGAATTCTCTATTTTTCAGATGGTGTTCGAGTTGATCTTGTGTACTAGTATGTAAATACGATTGATTGGCTAATTAATCATCGGTTTGAGCGGGATTAGCTCTGGAGTTCGTTGGAAAAGTTCGTTAGTCTGCAAGTACGAAGAATTATTCATCACCCGAAAATAAATACGCACCAGTGACTTCGGGTGGTACAAGGACTATAAGATTTAATGGAAAGCCTTACGTTACAACCAATTCAAAAAGTGAACGGGGAAGTTAACCTACCTGGTTCAAAAAGCGTTTCCAACCGTGCACTTCTTTTGGCTGCACTTTCTACGGGAACCACTCGCCTAACAAACTTGCTAGACAGTGATGATATTCGTCATATGTTGAATGCATTGACTCAGTTAGGTGTTGATTACCAGTTGTCTGCAGACAAAACCGTTTGTGAAGTGACAGGTGTTGGTGGTGCATTTTCAAGTGACAAAGCCCTCGAGCTTTTCTTAGGTAACGCGGGTACGGCGATGCGTCCGTTGGCGGCTGCACTATGTTTAGGTCGCGGTGAATACGTTCTTACTGGTGAGCCGCGCATGAAAGAGCGCCCAATTGGTCACTTAGTAACGGCACTGCGAGAAGCCGGTGCCGACGTTGAATACTTAGAGAACGAAAACTATCCACCATTGAAGATCACAGGTACCGGTCTGAAGAGTGGTACGGTTTCTATCGACGGTTCAATCTCTAGCCAATTCTTGACGGCATTTTTGATGGCTGCGCCCTTAGCTGAAGGTGAAGTGACCATTAAAATTGACGGTGAATTGGTTTCTAAACCTTACATCGATATTACGCTGCACATCATGAAGCAATTTGGTGTGGACGTGATCAATAATGATTACCAAGAGTTTGTGATTCCTGCGGGTCAATCTTACTCGGCACCGGGTGATTTCTTGGTTGAAGGTGATGCATCATCTGCGTCATATTTCCTTGCAGCCGCTGCTATCAAAGGTGGTGAGATTAAGGTCACTGGTATTGGTAAAAACAGTATCCAAGGTGATATTCAATTCGCTGATGCGCTTGAGAAAATGGGTGCGGAAATCGAATGGGGTGACGACTACGTTATCTCTCGTTGTGGCGAGCTGAAAGGCATTGATATGGACTATAACCATATCCCAGATGCGGCGATGACTATCGCGACAACCGCATTGTTTGCGAAAGGCACAACGGCAATCCGTAATGTCTACAACTGGCGTGTGAAAGAGACAGACCGCTTGGCTGCAATGGCAACAGAGCTACGTAAAGTCGGCGCTGAAGTGGAGGAGGGTGAAGATTACATCATTGTTAACCCTGTGGCTGAACTGACTCATGCGGCGATTGATACTTACGATGATCACCGTATGGCGATGTGTTTCTCGCTGGTTGCTTTGAGCGATACGCCTGTGACGATTAATGATCCAGGTTGTACGTCAAAGACATTCCCTGATTATTTCGACAAGCTGAAAATGCTAAGCCTATAAAAATGATTAGTATGTAACGGTTCAGGTACAAAAAAAGCTTGCCTAAATGGCAAGCTTTTTAATTATTGCTGAATTGTAAATTCTTTCGAAAGGTGGTGCGCTAAGTATTTAAACATGTTAAATACCGCGGTTGTATTCTCTGTCGGCATTCCATTGCTGTCTAAGAAGTATTCACCTTTGAAGACGAGTACATCGTCTTTTTCTACTACGCTGTTTGCGCGCATGCCTTCAATGTAGTCATCATGTGATTGGATAATTTGGTTTGCGATAAGCAGTAAATCAAATTCTGCTATTACTTTCTTTGTCATGAGTTTATCTCTGATAACTGAACATAACGTTGAGTTTATGGTGTCGAACTAGAAATTCAATGATTTCACAACCGATTAAGAGAGTCTTTTCAAACATCCACAATTTATTTTGTGATTTACGGCAAAAATAATTGAATGGGGCTCGCGTTAGATTCGCGGACAAGCTTAGTATGAGCCCGTTTAGACGTAATGCCTGATGAATAGGCTCTTGCAAGTATTCTTAGTGAGTACTTTATAGCTTCTTTATATTGTGACCCTTTTATCTATGAGTCGTCGAATTGTCGAGCGATCAGATCCAATTTTGAAAAAAGCGGTTGATCTTCTAGTAATCTCGCACAATAGTAAAAAAAGAAGCAATGAATTTAGAATATCATGCGTAAAAGCCCACAAGCTAAATTGTTGGTGCTGAAGCATCGTGATTAAGGACGTTAGAGTCAATATGGGTAAATCGCTCGTTATAGTGGAGTCGCCAGCCAAGGCTAAAACTATCAATAAATATCTTGGCAAAGACTTTGTCGTTAAGTCGAGTGTAGGTCACGTACGTGATTTACCAACGGCGGGTCAAAGTACTGGTCAAAAGGCTGCTGCAGTTTCAACCAAGGGTATGAGCCCAGAAGACAAAGCTCGTATCAAGAAAGAAAAAGATCGCAAAGCTCTTATTAAAAAGATGGGTATCAACCCGTATAAAGAGTGGGAAGCGAACTACCAAATCCTACCTGGTAAAGAAAAAGTCGTCGCTGAATTGCAAAAACTGGCTGAGAACGCAGACCATGTTTATCTCGCAACCGATTTGGACCGCGAAGGAGAAGCTATCGCATGGCACCTTCGTGAGATTATCGGCGGCGATGAAACGCGATACAAGCGAGTGGTTTTTAACGAAATCACCAAGAATGCTATTCAACAAGCTTTCGAAACTCCAGGTGAGCTAAATATTGATGGCGTAAACGCGCAACAAGCACGACGTTTTATGGACCGTGTTGTTGGCTTTATGGTGTCACCTCTGCTTTGGAAAAAAGTAGCACGAGGCCTGTCCGCTGGCCGTGTTCAATCAGTAGCGGTAAAACTACTGGTAGAGCGTGAGCGCGAGATCAACGCCTTTATCCCTGAAGAGTTCTGGGATGTGCATGCTGATACTAAAACTGCAGAGAAAACCGACTTTAGACTGCAAGTTGCGCAGAAAGACGGTGTTGCGTTTAAACCTGAAAACGAAGCGCAAACACAAGCTGCTGTTAGCGTTTTAGAAAAAGCGCAATACGAAGTATGTAAACGTGAAGACCGCCCAACAAAGAGTAAGCCGTCTGCACCTTACATCACGTCGACGCTGCAACAAGCGGCGAGTACGCGTCTTGGTTATGGCGTAAAGAAAACCATGATGCTGGCTCAACGCCTGTATGAAGCGGGTTACATCACTTATATGCGTACTGACTCAACCAACTTGAGCTCAGAAGCTGTAGAAGCCGCTCGTGAATACATTGGTTCTGAGTACGGCGCGCAATACCTTCCACCTAAAGCACTTGTATACGGCAGCAAAGAGGGCGCTCAAGAGGCCCACGAAGCGATTCGTCCTTCAAGTGTAGATGTTAAGTCGGAAGACCTAAACGGCGTAGACGCAGACGCACACAAGCTTTACTCGCTAATTTGGAATCAATTCGTTGCGTGTCAAATGACGCCAGCTCAATACGATTCAACGACAGTAAGCGTTAAAGCAGATGAGTACACGTTGAAAGCGAAAGGTCGTATCCTTAAATTTGATGGTTGGACTCGTGTTCAGCGTCCAATGGGTAAGAACGAAGATACGATCCTTCCAGCAGTTCAGATCGGCGATAAGCTTGATCTGATCGCGTTAGACCCTAAGCAGCACTTCACTAAGCCACCGGCTCGTTTCACTGAAGCAGCGCTAGTTAAAGAGCTTGAGAAGCGTGGTATTGGTCGTCCTTCAACATACGCATCAATCATCTCGACGATTCAAGATCGTGGTTATGTAAAAGTTGAACAGCGTCGTTTCTATGCTGAGAAGATGGGTGAAATTGTTACTGACCGTCTAGACGGCAGCTTCAATGACCTAATGAACTACGACTTCACTGCTCGTATGGAGCAGAAGTTGGACCAAATCGCAGAAGGCGAAGCAAGCTGGAAAGGCGTGCTAGATAACTTCTTCGAAGACTTTACTGGCGATTTGGAAAAAGCAGATTTAGACGAAGACGCTGGTGGCATGAAGCCAAATCATATCGTGGAAACCGATATTGAGTGTCCGACTTGTAGCCGTAAAATGGGTATTCGTACTGCTTCGACAGGCGTATTCCTTGGTTGTTCTGGTTATGCACTTCCACCAAAAGAGCGTTGTAAGACAACAATCAACCTGGGCGATGAAGAAGGCATTATCAACGTGCTTGAAGAAGACGTTGAAACAGCAGCACTTCGAGCTAAAAAGCGTTGTCCTATTTGTGAAACGGCAATGGATGCTTATCTAATCGATGATAAGCGTAAGATGCACGTATGTGGTAACAACCCGAACTGTGAAGGTTATGTGGTTGAGCACGGCGAATTTAAAGTGAAAGGCTACGATGGTCCACTTGTTGAGTGTGACAAGTGTGGTTCTGACATGGTTCTGAAGAACGGTCGTTTTGGTAAATACATGGACTGTACGAGTGAAGATTGTAAGAACACTCGTAAGATTCTGAAAAATGGTGAAGTTGCGCCACCGAAAGAAGACCCGGTACATTTCCCTGAACTTCCGTGTGAAAATTCAGACGCGTACTTTGTTCTTCGTGATGGTGCTTCTGGTCTATTTATGGCTGCGAGCAACTTCCCTAAATCACGTGAAACACGTGCACCATTAGTGGAAGAGCTGGTTCGTTTTAAAGACCGTATCTCACCTAAGTTTCAATACCTAGCATCAGCGCCAGTTGCTGACCCTGATGGTAAGCCGACAGTGGTTCGTTTTAGTCGTAAGACCAAAGAAAACTACGTTCGTACTGAAGTAGATGGAAAACCGTCCGGTTGGACTGCGTTGTACATCGACGGTAAGTGGGAAGTTACGGATAAGCGTAAAAAGCCTAAAGAGAAGTAACTGAACGTTATTGATGAAAAAGCAGCCTAATGGCTGTTTTTTTTTGATCTCAATATGACTAAATATGCAACTTGTTGATTTGGTATTTCGTCTGCGAGAACTTATTAAATCCACACTGCGAAATAAATAGCGGCAATTAATCACATCTTCTTATGTAACTTTAACCAAAATGTAACTTAATTAAAATATTGTAACTCACAGATCAGCGTTTAGTTGTATACCTGATGTGTGTCGGGTGTTAATGTAATGTTTCGTCTGGACGATGTAGTGTGAGCTGCTTTAAGTCTTAGGAAAGCAATCAGCTTACGTACCACAGAATGGCGTATTAAAAATTGAATTCGGCCGAAAAGTCGATAACGTATATAAAACCAAGTGCAAAGAATAGTGCACACATAACAACGTTTGGCTTAGGATATTGTCACTATATGTGAATGGATATTCGCTAAATACCGAAATAAGTGTTGGTGCTCATCCCCCAGAGGAAGATACCTCTACGAGTACTAACATCGACAAGCTATAGATATATGGAGAATAAAATGGCTGGTGTATTGGGAATGATTCTTGCTGGTGGTGAAGGCTCTCGCTTAAGACCTTTAACTGAATCTCGCAGCAAACCCTCGGTTCCTTTCGGTGGTAGTTACCGCTTAATTGATTTCGCTTTGAACAACTTCGTTAATGCCGATCTAATGAAGATCTACGTATTAACACAATTTAAGTCACAGTCACTGTTCCACCATATGAAAAAAGGTTGGAATATCAGTGGCATAACAGACCGTTTTATTGACCCAATTCCTGCGCAAATGCGTAAAGGAAAGCGTTGGTATGAAGGCACAGCAGATGCTATCTACCAAAACATGGGCTTTATGGAGTTGGAAGAACCTGATCAAGTATGTATTTTTGGTTCAGACCATATCTATAAGATGGACATCAAACAGATGCTTGATTTCCATAAAGAGAAGAAAGCGGCTCTAACAGTATCAGCATTGCGCATGCCGCTTGCTGAAGCATCAGAATTCGGTGTTATTGAGGTTGATGCTGACGGCCGTATGATTGGCTTTGAAGAGAAACCTGCAAATCCGAAGTCGATTCCGGGCGATCCAGAATCAGCGCTCGTTTCAATGGGCAACTACGTGTTCGAAGCGAAAGAGCTTTTTGCTGAACTAACGGAAGATGCTGATAGAGAAGGTTCGACACACGATTTCGGCAAAGACATTATTCCAAACATGTTCCCACGTGGTGACGTGTTTGTTTATGATTTCAGCACCAACCGTATTACTGGTGAGAAAGAAGAAGTTTACTGGCGCGATGTAGGTACGATTGACGCGTACTGGCAAGCCCACATGGACCTTCTTAAGAAAGATGCGCCATTCTCGCTATACAACCGTAAATGGCCTCTACACACTTATTACCCGCCACTACCACCAGCTACGTTTACTGATTCGGCAAATGGTCGAATTCAGATCATTGATAGCCTTGTGTGTAGCGGTAGTTATGTACGTGGTTCGCGTATTGAAAAGAGTGTACTGGGCTTCCGAAGCAATATCGCATCAGCGTGTGATATCAGCGAAAGTATCTTACTCGGTGACGTAAAAGTGGGTGAGGGTTGTATCTTGCGCCGCGTTATCATCGATAAAGATGCAGACATCGCACCGGGCACACAGATTGGTGTGAATCTGACAGAAGACAAAAAGCATTACCACGTATCTGACGATGGTGTTGTAGTGATTTCTAAAGGAGCACGAGTTGGTTACTAAGACTCTCTCGGTACTTTTTGTAGCGTCTGAAGTTGAAGGCTTGATTAAAAGTGGTGGCTTGGCTGATGTAGCCAAGGCACTGCCTAAAGCGTTGCAAACACTCGAACAGGACGTTCGAGTGACTATCCCCGCATATAGAAACATTCCAAACATTGATTCAGCAGAAGTTATTTTATCGACTGAACTCGATCATTGGCCTCATACGGCTTATCAAGTTAAAAAACTGAGCGTAGAAGGCGTTCCAGTTTTTGGTATTGAATGTGCCAAGTATTTCGACCGCCCGGAAATGTACGCAGAAAACAATCAAGCTTATGCTGATAACGGAGAGCGCTTTTCGTTCTTTAGTGCAGCCTGTCTTGATATGCTTCCTAAGCTTGGTTTTCAACCGGATATCATTCATGCAAATGACTGGCATACTGGTTTCGTTCCTTTCTTGCTTAAATCGCGTTATCAACAACACGATTTCTTTGAAAATACGCGCAGTGTTATCTCGATTCACAATGCGGTTTTCAAAGGTGTGTTCGCATACGATCAACTTCAATTCCTGCCAGAGATGCACAGTTACCATGCGCCTGAAGCTTCAGTGAGTGACACTCATGTCACTATGCTAAGAGCTGGCGTGATGTGCGCGGATAAAGTGAACGCAGTAAGTCCTACTTATGCAGAAGAGTTGAAAACGGAATTAGGTAGCCACGGTATGGCTGCAGAATTCCAACACAGATCAGCTGATTTGTTCGGCATTTTGAATGGGTGTGATTACGGGGCTTGGAATCCGGAAACTGATGCTTTCCTACCTCGTAAATACAAAGCGACCAAACACAGCATGGCTCGCGGAAAATCAGCTTGTAAGCAAAAACTGCAACAAGACGTAGGTTTACCCGTTGCCGATTGCGCGGTTTATGGCATGGTTTGTCGCTTGACGAATCAAAAAGGTGTTCATTACTTACTGCCTATCATCGAACAGTTTTTGAAAAATGATCTTCAGATCGTGATTGTCGGTACTGGCGATCCGGTTTTGGCGAGTCAATTGAAAGAGCTATCAGCCCTTCACTCAGATAAGTTCTCGTTCGTGGAAGCGTACAATAATGAACTTGCGCACTTGGTTGAAGCAGGCTCTGATTTCTTCTTGATGCCTTCGGAATTTGAACCGTGTGGCTTAAACCAAATCTACAGCATGGCTTACGGTACTTTGCCGATTGTTCGTTCTGTGGGAGGTTTAAAAGACAGCGTGAATGATTACGATCAGGATCCTGAAGTCGCGACTGGGTTTGCTTTTGAAGAGCCAACACCGCAAGCGTTATTGGCTGTGTTACATCGTTCATTACTGCTTTACGCACAAAACCCATCTGAAGTTAAGCGTGTTCAGCTTTATGCGATGCAGCAAGATTTTAGTTGGGAAGATGCGGCTAAAGAATACCTAGCTATGTACCATTCAGCATTTTAACTTGTTGACTTAGCTTTAAAATTAGCGGGCGAGCAACAACCGCTCGTAATAAATGAAGGCGCTCTAATTGTAGAGTGCTTTTTTGTTTCCTGGTCAGAGCACATCACGTTTACGAAGACAAAGCTTGCAAACTCATTTTAGTCAGGTAGAAAAGGTGAGGTAGGCATTCACATGACTAATGATAGGTTTGACACTATTATCACTTAAAGTTCTTAATAGCGTGATATCCTTAGTCATCGCCTCGTGATGAGGCATAGCTCCATTCCAATAATTAAAGCGATAGGTATGTCTGAGAGTTTACTATTTCATAAAACATTTACTCACCCTACGAGCGATGAGTGGGTTGTATTTGTGCATGGCGCAGGAGGCAGTTCCTCCATCTGGTTCAAGCAGATCAAAGCGTATAAACAGCATTTCAACTTACTTCTCATTGATCTGAGAGGGCACGGTAAATCAGACAATATACTTAAAGGGCTGATTTCGAATCGCTATACGTTTAAATCGGTGACACTTGATATTCTTAAAGTGTTAGACCATCTTAAGATCCGTTCTGCACATTTCGTTGGTATGTCTTTGGGCACGATTATTGTGCGTAACGTTGCCGAGTTAGCGGCTGGCCGTGTACGTTCAATGGTACTGGGTGGCGCTGTCACCAAGCTAAACACTCGCTCTCAAGTGTTAATCAAGTTGGGTAACCTCAGCAAGCACATCATTCCTTACATGTGGTTATACAGCCTTTTTGCTTATGTTGTGATGCCACAAAAAAGCCAAAAAGAGTCTCGTCATCTTTTTATCCGCGAAGCTAAAAAGCTGTGTCAAAAAGAGTTTAAGCGTTGGTTTATCTTAACGGCTGATGTAAACCCATTGATGAAGTATTTCAAAGACAGAGAATTGCCGATCCCAACCCTTTATTTAATGGGAGAACGTGACTACATGTTCATCAAGCCTGTAAAAGAAATGGTCGCAGCGCATGAGTCGAGTGAACTAGTCGAAATTCCGAATTGTGGACACGTGTGTAACGTGGAAAACCCTGAAGAGTTTAATCAGCGTTCGATTGCGTTTATTCAAAAACAAATTCAGTGATTTTCTAGACGCGAAAACAAAGATGATGGTTGAATCGAATTGAAACAAAAACGGGAAGCTAACTTTAGCTTCCCGTTTTTATTTGGAGGAGGTATCTGACCGAATCGCTCTATAAAGTCAATGAAACCTTGTTATTCAGGTGAGGCGGCACCGCACTGCCAGCACGAGCCGAATTGCGCTTCGTTGACTTCATGACACTCACCACAACGCCACTCTTCATAGATGATCGAATCTTGCTGCTTTTGGTAGTCATTGACGAGCATGCGAGCTTTACTGGCCAATTCTGGCTCATATAACCATACGTAAGGGTCAGTCTCTTCTGTGAATGGGATTTCCCCTTTCAATCCGAACAACCCCTCACCACGGACTTCACAGGCAATATTCTCGCTTTCTAACAATCCACAGATGATATGAGCTTCTGTCGGATTCGATGCACTGAAGATTTTCATTGAAATAGAACCTTATTCGGCTATCTGTGTTATTTAGCTATTATAAATTATTCCGTTATATACGTTATTCAGCTACGGGTGTTGAGCGAAACTTACCCATCAACCATTTAGCAACTATTGGGAATATACCCAATAACGCAAATGACAATAGTACTGAAGGGGAGACGATGCCCGAAAGTGAATCAATTTCTGCGAGCTGAGTACCAGCATTCAAGAAAACCGCCGTCCCCGGTAACATCCCGATTTGACTCGTAATGTAGTAACGACTCACTGACATCGGTGTTAGACCCATCAATAGGTTGATAAGGAAGAATGGGAATACAGGAATCAGACGCAGAGAAAACAGGTAAAACGCGCCGTCTTTTTCAACCCCCTTGTTAATCGTCGCCAATTTGTCACCAAATTTGGTTTGAATCCAGTCACGCAACAGGTAACGGCTACTTAAGAAGGCTAAGGTCGCACCGATCGCACTTGCGAAAGATACCAGCAGCAAGCTATTCCAGAAGCCAAATAGCGCGGCCCCTAATAGGGTCACAACCGCGGCACCAGGAATGGAGAAAGCCGTAATCATGACATACGCGACAAAATAGATAGCGGCAGCCGCAATAAAGTTGCTGTCAATGTAGTCATTTAACACAGCTTGTTGGGCCTTAGCATTTTCAAGCGTTAAGTACTGGCCGAAATTGATGCCTAACAACACGATGGTTACGACCAACACAATACCCAATATCATTTTCTTACTCATTGATACTTCCTCTAAATTTTCAATGCATACCGATAGTATAGATAGACAGGCAAAGCATAGATTAACTTTCACCAGTTAATAAAAAACTATTTATTCTAGACGATGGATCGGGGGTAAACAGCTATCCTAATTGCTCAGCCTTATGTTGCCGACAAGTATTGGCTAAATAGAGGTGGAAAAAGATTCGTTGATTAGAAGGTTGTGACTCTCTGCTAGGAACTTGTTTTGTATGCATTATTTTAATAGCGATAATTTGTACCACATAAAAAGTAACAAAAATTTGAAAGAGTTTTGGTCTTGGCTCGTTCTATATACGTAACAATCGTGGCATGAAGATTGTTTTAGATAATTATTCAGGCAGACAACTAAGGAGCTAGCTATGAAATTATTATCAATGATTACGGTTATTGCTACAACGGGTCTATTCTCTTTCCAAGCCATGGGATCGGGCGTCTATCACCGTGCGGCTGTTGAGTCTAAAATATTTAAAGGCGATGTAGTGGCGAGCCAATCACAGGCTTACGAATCTGGAAAAAAAATCTGGATGGATATAAACAGTAAGCGCTCATATGAATTGAGCAAAATCTTACCGCAAGCCTCTGAAAAAGTAGATGTACGCTCGTTTGAAATCAAAAACGGTACCATCAAAGTAAAAGAAATAATGGATTCCTCTGGAGAAATTAACTTCATTCCGATGGTTAAAGTGGATTACAAATACTATTACCGTCCATCTTTTTGATCACAGTGGTCTAGCGATACATAAGACTAGTTTTGTCGACATAAAAAAAGCCGCAGTAAATGCGGCTTAGTTATGTATATAGATTGCACTGACAATGTTAATTGACGCGATTGATAAGCTCTTCGCGACGCTGCTGCGGTATAACAGACCAATGTGTACCATTGATCGCGCCTTCTAGCGCCCAAAGTAGTTCAATACTGACAGAAGACGCATGCGATTCTTTGATGGCGTTAAATGCGTTTACAGAGCCAGATTCATATAAACGTTCTACAGAATCGATCCCTGCCTTTTTCAACATACGCTCGGTAGCGAGTCGAAGATTAGGCAGATCTTTGAGTCGGGTCGGCTTAGCAGAAGACTGCTCAGCTTTTTCTTCTTTAGCAAAACCTAGAGACGTGGTTGCAAGCTGCAAGATTTTCTCTTGGTCTTGCCAGAGGCCTTCAGGTAAAGCGAAATATTTAGTAACGACAGGGAAACCACGTTTTTTGTAGACGTACGGTTGAAACCCTTGTTGTTCGAATTGTTTCGTTGTGCCTTTGTCTGCGCGTATGTGCAACTGGTCATTTACAACCAGAGCAAACATAGTGTCATCAGCAAAAAGACCGAAGCCACCAAACATTGAGCGTGATTTTATTTTTCCTAGGGACTCAAATAACTTCATCGAGTCCTTTAGTATCGGTTTATCCATGTTATTTATCTCGGTGTATTTGAACTACGCCACCAAATAAGCAGGTCCGAGAGATTAGCAAAATGTTGCAATTAAATTGTCAATAAGCCGTAAATTACTAAATTATTAGTAGTTACTGCATTTTGCCATCGGTAACCCCGCTACCATACCAACGAGTGGTTTAGGCCGGAAGCTTTGCGTCTCACTCTTTCGAGTGGTTTGCCCTGTGCGTGACTGATTGAATAGAATAAAGTTTTTGTTGAATGAAGCTCACAGTTGATATTTCAAAATGTGATGTTGCTTCAATTAATGATCTTTCATTTATGCATAAAGGTTCATTATAGTTGCTGATAAAAAAAGCGCACCTAAAGGTGCGCTTGATGAAATTAAACTCGAATTATCAATTAATTTAACGTTTTAACTGTACTTCGTTCAACAATTTCAGGGTGCATTTCGAAGACGCGTTTTTCGTGGTCTTTGTCTTTGATGCGCTCTAATAGAATTTCGAATGCGTTCTTACCAACACGACGTTTTGGTTGGTGAACGGTCGTTAGCGGCGGAGAGAAGTATTCAGCCAGTTCGATGTTGTCGTAACCGATCACTGAGATATCTTCTGGAATGCGAATGCCTTTTTCTTGCAGGCGGCTCATTAAGCCGAGTGCCATTGTGTCGTTAAAGCAGAATACCGCCGTTGGACGATCTTCCATCTCAACGATTTGTTCTGCAGCAAGAACAGCCGTATCACACTCGAAGTTGCCTTCGATGATCATATTTTCATCGGCAGAAATCTTAGCTTCGTTGAGTGCGCGCTTGTAACCGGCAATACGTTCAACACATGCTGCTTTGTCTAAGTGGCCACTTAAACATGCAATCTTAGAGTGACCGCGTTCAATAAGGTATTTGGTTGCTAGGTAGCCACCTTCTTCTGAGTTATCGATGATCTTATCAGCCTGAGAGCTCTCAGGCCCCCAGTCCATGATAACTTTAGGGATGTCAGCGTGACGGTCCAACATCTCTCTTAGTTCTTCAGTTAGGTCAGAACACATAACTAAGATGCCATCTACACGTTTCTCTGCAAGCATTCGAATGTAGTCACGCTGCTTCTCATAGATACCGCCCGTATTACACAAGATCAAAGTGTAACCTTGACGGTAGCAGTAGCTCTCAACACCATCGATAACTTCAGAGAAGAATAGGTTAGTTGATTGAGTCACTAGCATGCCGATAGTGCGTGTTGTATTGCATTTCAAGCTACGAGCAACAGCACTTGGTGCATAGTTCAGTTCATCTACGGCTTTGTTTACTTTTTCTTGAGTTGCTTCTGCAACAAAGCGAGTTTTGTTGATTACGTGAGAAACGGTTGTTGTTGATACGCCGGCTAAGCGAGCGACATCTTTTATAGTGGCCATGGTTTTATCCTATTAGAAGCTACTTTCCCAAAGTACGGAATAAAGTAGCCGTTAAGCTACCTAACTAAGAGCTTAAATTTGTAGGGCTCTTTGGGTACTAAAGTGCTAAAAAACAAAAAACCGCTATTGAGCGGCTTGTCTTAACACCGAAATGCTCTGAACTTTAATAAGCATAGCATTTCGTGAATGTTTCATATTTTATCGTTTGCGGTCACAATTTTAGACTGACTAGAAATTACTCGCAATAAAATTCACCCAAAAATCCGGGTGAATTGTCACATTCTACTGAATTTATTTACCTAGTCATCCAATAAGCTATTCACCAGCTAAATATTGAGTGTCTAATTGACAGAATGCGAGTAGCAAAGATGAGACACTAGCGTAGAAACCGAATTCATCAACGTCATGACATTTCACGTTGAACTTTGGTACCCAAGTCAGCAGTTGTTGTTCGATAAACTGCTGCTGAACGGCAAATGAATTCTCTAGCTCTTCTTCAATATCCGTTTCGTTTGAACGAATGATCAAGTTACCAAGGAAATCGAGTTCAATAGCAATGTGGTCTGCTGGCTCTTTTAGATCTTGGTTCACGACTAAGTTGTGTTTAGCCATGATCTCTTCCATATCTTTTGCTGGCTTATCATTCAAAAGGCCAGTTTCGCCGATATACATTGAAGCGTAAGGAAGAGCGCCGTGTTTATCTGTCTTTAAGAAAAGATCGCAAAAGTCTGCAGACAGTTCTAGCTGAGCATCTTCACGAGTTTGTAGGCGGTTCAGCGCGTCCACTAACTTATCAATCGCTGGCTTTAGTGTCTCATTTTCGCCTAAACCAGTTAGGAAAGAACGAATTTCAACAGAGTGGTAGTGATCGAGTTCTTCTTGAGTGAGCTCTTTGGCAAATAAGCTTGATAGCCACCAGTATATTTCTGCTCTTTGCTCGTTGAACGCTTTCGTATCTTTCATTTGTTAGATCCTGACTTAGTCTTGTGATGTTACTTATATGCATCTTGAAGTCACTTGGGCATAAGCACACCAAGGCTGAATAACAAGGCTATTTTCGAAACGCAAAGTTACTCGTTAGTAGTAATGCCTATATTGAATTGCGATGGACGATAAATAGCAAGGTTTAAGATTGTCTTGTATCAAAAAAAATCCATGTTTCTGGCTTTTATCTTCTGTACCACTAGAATTGTTACTAGTTATGAATAGAATAGTCACTGAAACTATTAAATAAGAAAAGTGGTGTAGATGAGCTATCACGTATTAGTCGTAGAAGATGATGTGGTAACCCGCAGTAAACTGGTTGGATACTTCCAGAACGAGGGTTACACAGTGAGCGAAGCAGAAAGCGGCGCTCAAATGAGAAACGTGTTAGAAGAAAACAACGTTGACCTCATTATGCTGGACATCAACTTACCAGGCGAAGATGGATTGATGCTAACTCGCGAATTACGCAGTCAATCAGACATTGGAATTATTTTAGTTACTGGACGCACGGATAGCATCGACAAAATCGTTGGCCTTGAAATGGGCGCTGACGATTACGTTACTAAACCCTTCGAACTTCGCGAGTTATTAGTTCGAGTTAAAAACCTACTTTGGCGTATCTCTGCTGCTCGTAAAACAGCTGCGGGCGCAGTCGAAGAAACATCAGATGAGTCTGTGGTTCGTTTTGGTGAGTGGACATTTGATATCCCTCGTCGTGCGTTAAGCAAAAACGGCGAACCGGTGAAACTGACCAAAGCAGAATACGAACTGCTAGTGGCTTTGTCCTCTTACCCTAACCAAGTATTAAGCCGCGAACGTATTCTGAATATGATCAGCCACCGAGTGGACGCGCCTAATGACCGTACTATCGACGTACTGATTCGTCGTATGCGTGCAAAAATGGAGTTCGATCCTAAGAACCCACAAATTTTTGTGACGGTTCACGGTGAAGGTTACATGTTCGCTGGTGATTGATTTCCTTCGGGAGTGATTAATCAACAACGACATTTAAACGTAAAAAGCCGAGACATCATTGATGTTTCGGCTTTTTTATTACTCAGCTTTTACTGTTAGCGACCAAAAGATCTACACATACTTGGCGACTCTGTCTGCACAAGATGAGTTTAAAGATTCAATAGGTTTACTGAGGCTGAGCCGCAGAAACTTCACCGTCATCTTCAACTAAGCTGGAAGCTTCTGGAATAACCGGCTCTTCAACAATGTCATTGCTTGTATCCAACCAATCACGCAGGCTTTGCCAAACCAATCCCATGGTTTCGTGCCAGTAACGCTCAGTCTGCTCAAGGTAAAGAGCTTTTGGCATGTACTTATTCCAAGGCTCAACAATACCTTCTTGTGCAAGATAGTTGGTTGGTGCAGGTAGTGGTTTCATGCCAGCAGCATTGAACTCATTCAGTGCGCGAGTCATATGGCTCGCTGAAGTCACCAACACCATTCTTTTATTCTTAACGAACGCAGCGGCTTGGCGGGCTTCTTCCCAAGTGTCTTTTGCGGTTTCAAGCAGAATGATGTCGGGCTTTGCTACGCCAAGTGCTAATGCAACTTTAGCCATCATTCTTGCGTTACTTACTTCAGTGCCTGCGCCATAGCCAGACAATATCAGTTTTGCACCAGGGTAAAGACGTAGAATACGAATCCCTTCACTTAAACGCATCAGTCCGGTGCGGCTAAGTTCTGATGTCGGTGGAATTTGGTCGTCTACGACGTGACCACTTCCGAGAACCATCACGTAATCGACGGTTTCATCGACAGGTAAAAATGCGGTGTGTTGCCTTTCCATTGGCATTAAAAGTTGACTAGAAACTGGTTGGAAAGCGATTAGGAAAATACCACATAGGGCTGAAAGGGTGATTAGGCAACCAGTCTTCCTTTTGGTAGTAAACATCACTAGGGCTAAACCCAGAAAAGCGAGAATTAACATTGCTGGCAGTGGCATCAATAGCGAAGACACTACTTTTTTCAGCTCAAACATATCCGAATAGTCCGAAAAAACATCACTTAGTAGTAAAAAGAGACATCGCCTCTTTATTCCTGAAATTCCTGTGACAGAATAGCAGGCACGATAGGACATAATAACTCAAGTAGCCGTGACTGAAGACCGTAATTTCGACGATATTGCCCACAAATTTGCAAAAAATATTTACGGCTCTGACAAAGGAGAGATCCGTCAGATCATCGTATGGGAAGATTTAGAACAAGCTTTGAGCAAATTTGAGCAATCAGCTTCGCCGCTGCATGTGCTTGATGCTGGAGGCGGCCTTGCGCAGATGTCGCAAAAAATTGCCGCGCTTGGGCATAACGTTTCTCTGTGTGATCTCTCTTCTGAAATGCTGAAGCTCGCAGAAGAAAGTATCAGTGAAGCGGGTTTGCTAGAGCAGTATCGGTTTATTCATTCTCCGGTCCAAAAAGTCGCAGAACATCTCGATGAAAAAGTCGATTTTGTGATGTTTCATGCCGTAATGGAATGGTTAGCCGATCCTAAAGAGGCGCTTGATTTATTGCTTGAACAAGTTAAACCGGGTGGCGTTGCCTCGATAATGTTTTACAACCACCACGGATTAGTCCTGAAAAATGTGATTTGTGGCAACATTCCTCATGTATTGAATGGGATGCCACATCGAAAACGGTTTAAGCTGCAACCACAAAAAGGCTTGAAGCCGGAAGAGGTTTATCAATGGATAGAAGACGCTGGTCTAGAAATCTGTGGTAAATCAGGCATTCGCTCTTTCAGTGATTACATAGGTAATATGGAGTACATGGGCGATTACCAATTTGAAGATGTATTGGAACTGGAAAAACAGCTATGTCGCCAAGAGCCATATCTGTCACTAGGCCGTTATATTCACGTTTGGGCTCAAAAACCTGCGCAATAACAGCGGTGAATGTGGTAAAAGAAGCCACAACATGCGCTATGCAATCGTAAGAAGCCCGCGTCATAAAGAAATAGGCGTCATATCTAATACATTCGATATGACGAAGAACAGTAACAGGAACCACAATGAGTGAAATGACTCAAACTGCCGAAGAGCAGCCAATTGATGAGTTGGTGGGCTGGGTCAAGCAGCATGATTTTTCATTAAACTTGCCACCAGAGCGCTTAGCATTTTTGATTGCTATCGCAGTACTAAGCAATGAAAGGTTCGATGAAGAGTTGGGCGAGGGTGAACTGCACGATGCATTTACCATCGTCACTCGACTGTTTGAAGATACTGGCGAAGCGTCCGCGTTTCGTGCCAACAATGCCATCAACGAGTTAGTTAAACAGAAGTTGATTAGCCGCTTTACCAGCGAAATCACTGATGGTGCGAGTATTTATCGCTTATCACCACTGGCGATTGGTATTTCAGATTATTACTTACGCCACCGTCAGTTCTCTAAGTTGAAACTGTCTATCCAGCTTTCTATGGTTGCGGACGAGATGGCAAAAGCCATTGAAGCAGCACAAAAAGGTGGAACGCCAGGGCATTGGAGAAAGAATGTTTACGGCGTGCTCAAGTATTCTGTTGGTGAAATTTTCGATCAGATTGATCTTAACCAACGTGTTATGGATGAGCAGCAGCAAACCGTTAAACAGCAAATTGCCGACCTTTTAAACAAGGATTGGCGAGAGGCAATTAACAACTGTGAAACCTTGCTTTCAGAAACCTCGTCCACGCTAAAAGAATTGCAAGACACCTTGCAAGCAGCGGGTGATGAACTGCAAACACAGATCCTCGATATTCAAGAAATTGTTTACGGTGATGATGAACTCGAGTTCGTTGGCGAAACCCTGTTCGGCTTGCAGATGAAGCTAGACCGAATCACCAGTTGGGGCCAACAAGCCATCGATTTATGGATCGGCTACGACCGCCATGTTCACAAGTTCATCCGTACCGCGATTGATATGGATAAAAACCGTGCCTTTAGCCAGCGCTTGCGTCAGTCAGTCACCGACTACTTTGATGCGCCTTGGTTATTGACCTACGCCGATGCTGAGAAGCTGACGGATCTTCGTGATGAAGCGCTTGTGCTTCGTGATGACGAAGTGATGGGACAAGCACCAATCGACGTAGAGTACGAAGAATTTGAGCAAGTGAATGACCTGCTTTCAGATCGAATTGCAGAGATGTTAAAAGCTCACAAACAGCAAGGCGCGCCAATTGATCTTGGCCTTGTGTTACGCGATTACCTCGCTGCACACCCTCGCACACACCATTTTGATTTAGCCAGAATTGTTGTCGACCAAGCCGTGCGCTTAGGTTACTCAGAGTCTGACTATCAGGCTATTCAGCCAGATTGGCAGGCAATCAACGATTTCGGTGCAAAGGTACAAGCAAATGTCATTAACAAGTACTGATGATTACATGCCAGAGAAACTGGTAAAAGCGATAGCGAACCCACTGTTCCCTGCGCTAGATAGCATGCTGCGTTCAGGTAAGCATGTTTCAACAGAAGATCTAGATAACCACGCATTGCTATCTGATTTTGAAGTTGAGCTTCAGCATTTCTATCAACGCTACAATACGGAACTGGTAAAAGCGCCGGAAGGTTTCTTTTACTTGCGTCCGCGCTCTACGTCTCTGATTGGTCGTAGTGTGTTGTCTGAGCTCGACATGTTGGTTGGCAAGGTGTTGTGTTTCTTATACCTAAGCCCAGAACGTCTTGCTCATGAAGGTATCTTCACCAATCAAGAACTGTTTGATGAATTGATGTCGTTAGCGGATGAGAAAAAACTCATGAAGCTAGCAACCAACCGTGCGTCTGGTTCTGATTTAGATAAAGAAAAGCTGTTTGAAAAAGTACGTACTTCTTTGCGTCGTTTACGCCGTATCGGCATGCTGATTGCGATTGGTGAAACCGGCAAGTTCCGTATCAGCGAAGCGGTATTCCGCTTTGGCGCTGACGTTCGTGTTGGCGACGATATGAAAGAAGCGCAATTACGTCTTATCCGTGATGGTGAAGCTGTGGTTCATACCCAAGAACCTAACCAAGGCAGTTTGTTGAATGAAGAACAAGCGGAAGCTGCATCAGAACTAGAACTAGACGTAGATGAAAACGGTCAACAAGACATTTTTAACGATCAAGCTGACTTTGACCTTGAGTCAAACGATGGCGAACAAACAAAAGTAGAAGGTGAAGCATGATTGAAAGAGGTAAGTATCAATCATTAACCATGGTCAACTGGAACGGCTTCTTTGCGCGTACTTTTGATATTGATGGATTGGTTACAACGCTTTCTGGCGGTAACGGTGCGGGTAAGTCGACCACAATGGCAGCATTCATCACAGCACTGATCCCTGACCAAAGCCTTCTGCATTTCCGTAACACAACGGAAGCGGGTAGCTCGCAGTCGTCACGTGATAAAGGCCTTTACGGTAAGCTTCAGCCAGGCGCATGTTATGCCGCGCTAGATGTTGTGAACTCTCGTAACCAACGCCTATTGTTTGCAGTAAAACTGCAGCAAGTCGCGGGTCGTGATAAGAAAGTCGACATTAAACCGTTCGTTATCCAAGGCCTTCCAAGCCATGTGAAACCAACGGATGTGTTGATTCAGAACGTTTCAGACAGCCACGCTCGCGTATGTCAGCTGAACGATGTTAAAGCGGCGGTTGCACAATACGAAGGCGCGCATTTTAAAGCTTTCTCTTCGATTGTTGATTACCACTCACAGATGTTTGAATACGGTGTGGTACCGAAGAAACTGCGTAACAGCAGCGACCGTTCTAAGTTCTACCGCCTAATTGAAGCGTCACTTTACGGTGGTATTTCTAGTGCGATTACGCGTTCTCTGCGTGATTACCTTCTACCGCAAAATGGTGGCGTGAAGAAAGCATTCCAAGATATGGAATCAGCACTACGCGAAAACCGCATGACGCTAGAAGCGATCAAGACGACTCAGTCGGATCGTGACCTATTCAAGCACTTGATCACTGAATCTACGAACTACGTGGCTGCGGACTACATGCGCCATGCAAACGATCGTCGTAACAAGTTAGATCAAACCATGAAGTTCCGTGGTGAACTGTTCGGCTCTCGCGAAACCTTGCTTGATCAAAACAACTTGTTGAACCGCGTTCAAGAAGAACTAGAGTTACTTGTCGATCAAGAATCAGCACTAGAGCAAGATTACCAAGCGGCTTCGGATCATCTTCAATTAGTTCAAACTGCACTTCGTCAGCAAGAGAAAATTGCTCGCTACAGCGAAGATTTAGAAGAGCTGAATGAGCGCCTAGAAGAGCAGATGATGGTGGTTGAAGAAGCTCAAGAGCGAGTACTTCTTGTTGAAGAGCAGGCAACCATCACTGAAGAAGAAGTAGATAGCCTGAAAACTCAGCTTGCTGACTACCAACAAGCGTTGGATGTTCAGCAAACTCGTGCGCTTCAATACCAGCAAGCGGTTCAAGCATTAGAGAAAACTAAGCAGTTGCTTGGTGATGAATCTATTACGGCAGAAAGCGCGTTAACATTGGTTTCTGAGCTAAAAGCACAAGAAGAATCAAGCACTCAAACGCTACTGTCGACCAAGCACAAACTAGACATGTCTTCTGCTGCTTCTGCACAGTTCGACAAAGCGCTGTCTTTGGTTAAGAGCATCGTTGGTGACGTTGAGCGTAAAGAAGCGTCTAGCAGCGCTAAGCAAGCTTTAGAAAAAGGCCGTAACGCAAAACACGTTGTTGAAAATGAACAGCAGTGGCGTGCTCAGCACCGCGATATGGCTCGTGATGTAGCTCAGCAGCGTCAAGCAAAAGAGCTAGCGACTGAATACCAAAAGCAACACAACATCTCACTGACTGACGAAGCGGTTTTCGATGAAGAACGTGAACGTCACGCGATGCAGATCGAGTCTCTTGAGTACGCTCAAGAAGAGCTGCGTGAAGCGAAGAGTGAGCAGCGTCGTGTGCAACAAAACCATGACCAAGAGATTCAAAAACTTGAGTCCATTGCTCCTGCGTGGATCACGGCAAACGATGCACTTGAAGCACTAAGAGATCAAACCGAAGCTGAGCTAGAAGATAGCCAAGCGGTGATGACTCAAATGCAGCAAGTGCTTGAAGATGAGAAATCTCAAGCGGTAGCAAAAGATCAGTTGGCAACGCGCCGAACTGAACTTGAGCAAGAGATTGAGCGTTTAGCTTCTCCTGGTGGTTCTAACGATCCTCGCCTGAAAGGCCTAGCGGATACGCTTGGTGGCGTACTGCTTTCTGAGATCTACGATGACATCACGATTGGTGATGCGCCGTACTTCAGTGCGATGTACGGCCCAGCTCGTCACGCAATTGTGGTTTCTGATCTTGATGGTATTAAAGAGAAGCTGGTGGATCTTGATGATTGTCCAGAAGACCTTTACATCCTAGAAGGCGATGTCGACGCGTTTGATGACAGTTCGTTCAATGCCGATGAGCTTGAAGGCGCAGTGTGTGTTCAGCTGAACGATCGCCAAATGCGTTACTCACGTTTCCCTGAGATCCCACTGTTTGGCCGTGCGGCTCGTGAACAACGCCTAGAGAAATTGCGCGAAGAGCGTGACGTTGTGGTTGAGAACCACGCGAAAGCCGCGTTTGACTCTCAAAAACTGAATCGCCTATACCAAGCATTTAACAGCTTTGTTGCGAAGCACCTGCACGTTGCGTTTAACGCAGATCCAGAACAAGCACTTGCTGTGATTCGTGATAAGCGTAATCAAGTTGTTCGTTCTCTGGCTGAGCTTAACTCTAAAGAGCAGCAGCAACGCAGTCAGCTTCTACAAAGCAAGCAGGCACTTGGTGCGCTAGATAAATTAGCACCAATGGTTCGTATTTTAGAAGACGAAACATTGGTTGAGCGCTTAGCTGAATTAGAAGCGCAACTAGAGCGTTTAAGTGAAGCTAAGTCTTACTTGAATGCGCACGGCAAATCGCTTACTTCTCTAGAGAAAATCGTATCTGCACTAGACGCTGACCCAGAGCAGTTCGAAGCTTTGGAAGCTGAATATCGTCAAGCAGATAACGCGCTACAAACGCTAAAAGGCAAAGTGTTCGCGCTGTCTGATCTGATTGAACGTCGTCACTATTTTGCTTACGCGGATTCTGTTGATTTGCTTAACAAGAGCAGTGAACTGAGCGAGCAATTAAAAGCGAAACTGGTTCAAGCTGAACAAGCAAGAACCAAAGGCCGCGATGGTTTGAAGCAAGCTCGCGAACAGATGAACCAATACAACCAAGTATTGGCGGCACTGAAGAGCTCACATCAAGCGAAGCAAGAAACGGTTCAAGAGTTCAAACAAGAGCTACAAGAGTTCGGCGTAAACGCTGACGAAGGCGCTGAAGAGCGTGCTGTACGTCGTCGTGACGAGCTTCAAGAACGTCTGCACACATCTCGCAGCCGTAAGAGCGAATACGAGCGAACGATTACGTCAACTGAACTTGAGATGAAAGCCCTAGCTAAGCGTCTTAAGAAAGTTCAAAAAGAGTACACCGAGCTTCGTACTTTCGTTGTTGCAGCAAAAGCAGGCTGGTGTTCAGTACTTCGCTTAGCTCGTGAAAATGATGTTGAACGTCGTCTGCACAAGCGTGAACTGGCTTACCTAACGGCGGGCGAGCTTCGCTCTATGTCGGATAAATCACTGGGTGCGCTACGTCTGGCTGTGGCTGACAATGACGACCTACGTGACTCGCTGCGTCTATCGGAAGACAACGCACATCCAGAGCGTAAGGTTCTGTTCTACATTGCGGTTTACCAACACCTTCGTGAGCGTATTCGCCAAGACATCATTCATACGGATGATCCGGTTGAAGCAATCGAAGAGATGGAAGTTGAGCTAGCTCGACTAACAGAAGAATTGACGCAGCGTGAAAACCGCTTAGCGATCAGCTCTGAATCGGTAGCAAGCATCATCAAGAAAACGATTCAGCGCGAGCAGAACCGTATTCGTATGCTGAACCAAGGTCTGTCTAATATCTACTTTGGTCAGGTTAAGGGCGTACGTCTGAACGTTAAGATTCGTGAAAGTCACGAGATCTTGCTATCAGGCCTAGCGACTCAGCAAGAGCAACACAAAGACTTGTTTGAATCAACGCGCTTTACTTTCTCAGAAGCGATGGCGAAGTTGTTCCAACGTGTGAACCCACATATCGATATGGGTCAACGTTCTCCGCAAGTCCTGGGTGAAGAGCTACTTGATTACCGTAACTACCTAGAGCTAAGTGTTGAAGTTAACCGTGGTTCAGACGGTTGGTTACAAGCGGAATCGGGCGCACTGTCTACGGGTGAAGCGATCGGTACTGGTCAGTCTATCCTGCTGATGGTTGTTCAAAGCTGGGAAGAAGAGTCTCGTCGACTTCGTAGCAAAGACATTGTTCCATGTCGTTTGTTGTTCCTTGATGAAGCAGCCCGTCTGGATGCAAAATCTATCTCTACCTTGTTCGAACTGTGTGACCGTTTAGGTATGCAACTTCTGATTGCAGCACCAGAGAACATCAGTCCAGAGAAAGGCACAACTTACAAACTGGTTCGTAAGGTCTTTAAAGATCACGAACACGTACATGTTGTTGGCCTACGCGGTTTTGCTCAAAACAAACCGGCATCTCCAGTTCAAGAGCTTATTGAAGAAGCTGAGCAATAAGCTTGATAGCTGAACAATAGCTTTGATAGCTGAGCTATAACCTTGATAGCTTAGCTATAAGCTCGAAAGCGACTCAATGATATTTGTTCAAAGCCCCTAATCAATAGGGGCTTTTTTGTACCTTGAATCTAATTCCTTATTTCTTACTTCTACAGCAGAACCTCTCCCGCTTAATCCTCTCTTCGATACTGATAAGACCACTCATACCTTATGGTTATTATCAATGGAACTTGTTTGAGGTCACACGCACAAAACCACAAATAATGTATGGTAATGACATAGATTTAATAATATTAATAATATTGTATTACTTGAATTTTAATTATTGATAACTCGCGTGTGCGAAAGGTAAAGGTAGGACTTAGGTATGATTCAAATCGTTATTGATGGGAAATATCGAATCGTCGAGCAAGGACAAACCGTTCTTGAAGCGGCAAAAACATGTGGTTTGGAGATCCCATCTTTATGTGGTTTGAATAAAACAGCGGATAAAGTGCCGTGTGATTTGTGTGTCGTTGAAGTTGATGGCGTTGGTGTTACTCGCTCTTGTGAGCTTGAAGTGTCTAATGGGCTGAATATTACCACTCAGTCAAAACAGTTAACGAACCATCGACAAGAAGCGTTGAATCGCATTATGACCGATCACTACGCTGACTGTGAGGCGCCATGCCAAACAGCCTGTCCTGCTGGGGTCGACATCCAATCTTACCTGCACCATATTGCTCAAAATGATCACATCAAAGCGATTGAAGTGATCAAAAAGACATTACCAATGCCGCTTTCAATTGGTCGTGTGTGTCCTGCTTTCTGTGAAACCGAATGTCGTCGTAACTTGGTTGATGAATCCATCGCGATTCGCCAACTCAAACGACACGCTGCCGACGCGGATTTAGCGGCTCAAGAGAGCTACATGCCAGCTAAGAAACCGAATAAAGGCAAGAGTATTGCAATTGTCGGTAGTGGCCCCGGTGGGCTTACGGCGGGTTATTACCTATCTAACGAAGGCTATGATGTCAGTGTCTATGAGTCGATGCCGCAAGCGGGTGGTTGGTTGCGTTACGGTATCCCGGAATATCGCTTGCCTAAGTCGATTCTAGATAAAGAAATCGAGTTGATGTGTCGCAACGGAATGGTGGTTGAGTGCGGTAAAAAACTCGGTGTTGATTTTACACTGTCTGATTTAAGTAACGATTTTGATGCAGTTTGTTTAGCCGTTGGTGCATCGCAAGCGGTCGAGATGAATTACCCGGGTAGCGAACTCGGAGGTTGTTATTTGGGTGTCGATTATCTGAAAGATTACGTGACCGATCAGCAGTACGTCACTGGTAAAAAGGTTGCCGTGATCGGTGGCGGTAATACAGCGATTGACTGTGCTCGAACCGCAGTTCGTGATGGCGCGGATACTACGCTGATTTATCGTCGTACTCGAGATGAGATGCCAGCAGAAGATTACGAAATCGAAGAAGCTGAACATGAGGGTGTGAAGTTCCACTTCTTAACCAACCCTGCAGAAAACATAGCCGATGAAAATGGTCATGTATCAGAAATACGATTAGAACGAATGGCTTTGGGTCCTGCTGATGCTTCAGGCCGCCGCAGCCCTAAACCAACTGGCGAGTTCTTTGTTGAAGCGTTTGATACGGTTATTGCTGCCGTGTCGCAAAAGCCTGATCTGAGCTTTATGGACAATGAAGCGATTGATATTCCTCTTACTCGTTGGAATACCGCAGATGCTGATCCACAAACTATGCATACCGGAACCGGAAATATTTTCAGTATTGGTGATTTCCGACGCGGTCCTGCAACCGCAGTCGAAGCGGTGGGGGATGGGCGTATTGCTGCACAAGCGATCGATCGCTTCTTCCATGGTGATATGGACAATATTCCAGCCAAACCGTTTAACTCAAGAAAGCACAAACAGCTCAAAGCGGTGGATCCTGAGCAATACCAGTCGATACAACGCATGGCTCGTAAGATCATGCCAGAACTAACGCCCGAGCAGCGTGAACAAAGCTTCGATGAAGTAGAAACAGGGTTTGATAATGCTGATGCAATAGCGGAAGCTGCAAGATGTCTAGAGTGTGGCTGCCAAGCCAATACCGATTGCGACCTACGAGACTACTCGACCGAATACAAAGCAACGCAAACGCATCCAGAGTACAAAATCGATGTGGCTTCGAATGAGAGTTGGCAGGCGATTCGTGCTGAAGAAGCGAAGGTCGGGTTAACAAGGCAAAAATTTTCGGTCGATGACAGTTCTGAGTTCATTATCTTTGACGCCAACCGCTGTATTAGTTGTGGCCAGTGTATTCAAGCATGTCGAGAACAGAATGTTCATGGCGTTCTAAGCTTCATGAATCAATCGGATGGCAAACCTGCATCAAGACCCGAATGTCGTCCTAACTTTGGGGCAGATAAGACCTTAATGGGCGACTCAAACTGCGTTCAATGTGGATCGTGTATTCAGGCGTGTCCAACCGGTGCAATGGTGGATGCTCGCGACAGAAAGCAGGGAGACATAGACGTACTCAAGAAAGTCGATACCATCTGCACCTATTGCGGTGTCGGCTGCAAGCTAACCATGCATATCGATGAGCAGAAAAACAAAATCCGCTATATCGAAGGCGGAGACTCTCCGGTTAATGAAGGCATGTTGTGTGTTAAGGGACGATTTGGCTTCGATTTTGTGGGCAGCGATGCGCGTTTAACCACACCATTAATTCGTAAAGATGGCTGGTTGCAACCTGCAAGTTGGGATGAGGCAGTTAAGCTTATTGCCGAGAAGTTTACTGCGATTAAGCAAGGCTTTGGCAGTAACGCTTTAGCGGGGTTCTCGTCGGCGAAAACCACCAATGAAGATAACTATGCCTTCCAAAAATTCATACGTCGTGAACTCGGTACCAATAACGTCGATCACTGTGCGCGCCTTTGTCACGCATCTACTGTTACTGGTTTAGAGGCTTCGCTAGGTAGCGGGGCGATGACCAATGATATTCCAAGCATCAAGCACTCTGATGTGATCTTTATTATTGGCTCCGACACCACGTCAGCACACCCAATTATTGGTTCGCACATCAAGCAGGCGGTACGACACGGCGGAGCAAGATTAATCGTTGCCGATCCAAAACGAATTGATATTGCTGACCATGCTGAACTTTATTTAGCGCACCGACCGGGTACCGATGTAATGCTGATCAATGGTGTGATGCAGCAGATCATCAAACACGGTTGGTATGACCAAGAGTATATCGAAGATCGTGTGGATGGCTTTGATACCTTGCTTCAAGAGGTAATGTCACCAAGTTATTCACTAGACAAAGTGGAGCTGGTAACTGGCGTTAAAGCGGAAGATATTTTTGCGATGGCACGATTGATTGGTACTGCAGAACGAACAGCGGTGTACTACTCGATGGGAATTACGCAACACACTACTGGTCACGATAATGTTCGCTCTATCGCTAACCTACAGCTCTTGTGTGGCAACATCGGAATTGAAGGCGGCGGTATCAACCCATTACGTGGTCAATCCAATGTACAGGGCGCGTGTGACATGGGTGCATTGCCAAACAACCTCCCGGGTTATCAGAAAGTGTATAACCCAATGGTTCGTCAAAAATTCGCGATGGAGTGGGGCGTTTCTGACTTACCGGCTGAAACAGGCTTAACGTTGACCGAAATTATTGATGGGGCGTGTCATCGAGATGTTCGTGGTCTGTACGTAATGGGCGAGAACCCAGTGCTCAGTGACCCGAACCAAGCGCATGTGATTGAAGGTCTTGAAGCGTTAGATTTCCTAGTGGTTCAAGATATTTTCTTAACCGAAACCGCGCAGTATGCCGATGTGGTGCTGCCGTCTTGCTCGTTTGCTGAGAAGTCTGGTCACTTTACTAATACCGAGCGTCGTGTTCAGCGTATTAACCCGGCGGTATTGCCTCCAGGTGAAGCGAAAGAAGATTGGGTGATTATCCAAATGTTGGCTAATGCGATGGGAGGTAATTGGGAATATGGCTCGGTTGCTGATATCACCAATGAGATAGCACGGGTCACGCCACAGTATGGTGGTTTACGTTGGGAGAACATTACGGTGAACGGCGTGCAATGGCCAAGTAATAAGAACAACCCTGATGGCACACGCATCATGCACCAGACCCAATTTACACGTGGGCGTGGTCAAATGGAGGCGATTCCGTTTAGATATGCTGCTGAGCTACCGGATGCGGAATACCCGTTAGTATTAACGACAGGCCGTATTCTAGAGCAGTTCCACACCGGAACCATGACACGTAAAACTAAAGGACTGGATAATTTAGCAGGGCCGCGTGCCATGGTGAGTGTTCATGATGCTGAAGCGTTAGGTATCTCGAATGGTCAGATGCTCAAGGTCTCAACACGTCGTGGTGAAATCGAAATCGCGGCCTTTGTGACTAAACGAATGCAAAAGGGTGTGGTGTTTATTCCATTCCATTTTGTTGAATCGCCGGTTAACCGCTTGACTACCACAGCGACTGATCCACACGCGAAGATCCCTGAGTTTAAGGTGGCGGCTGTGCGTATTGATCCTATTCGTGAGCCTCAGAGTGAAGTAACAGAGGCTTAATCATATTAGCTAGGTGAAGTCGGCAGGCATTAAAAAGCCGCGTAACTCTCAGAGTTATGCGGCCTTTTTATCGAGCTAGATTCAGTATGAATTACTTACTGAGTCGTTTCGCTTTTAATTTAGATGAGCTTAGTTTGGAACAATTTCGCTGCCGTGAACACCAAATTGTTTAGCAGCGTAGGCAACGCGCTCTGCTGGTTTTGGATATTCAGCGGGAGTACCCAGGTTTTCAATATGATGCAAGCGAGGTAATAAACCTGCGCCGTTTGCAATCTGTATTGCTAATCCAGGACGAGCGTTTAGCTCCAGTACCATTGGGCCTTCTTCTTGGTCTAAAACCATGTCCGTACCCATGTAGCCAAGGCCTGTCATTTCCCAAGCACTTGATGCAAGTGTCAGCAGCTTTTCCCAATGCGGCACTTGTAGTAGCGCCAACTCTTTACCCGTATCTGGGTGGTGAGTCACTGGGTGGTCAAATTGAACCGCACGAACAGCTTTACCCGTAGCGATACAAATACCTACGCCCACAGCACCTTGGTGTAAGTTAGCTTTACCATCAGAAGCTGAAGTCGATAGACGCATCATCGCCATTACAGGGTAGCCCTTGAATACAATGATTCGTACATCTGGCACACCCTCGTAACTGAAGCCGTCAAAACACTCGTCAAACTTGATGAGGTTTTCAACTACAGCGACATCGTTCTTACCACCGAGTGAGAAAAGACCCGCGAGAGCGTTACTGATGTGACGCTCTACGTCTTCTTCATTGATAGTCGAACCTGATGGCTTGGTGTAGACGCCGTCCTTGTGAGAAGTCACAACAAGGATACCTTTACCACCACTGCCTTGAGCTGGCTTGATTACGAAACCCGGCCACTCTTTTACCATCTTGTGGATTGTTTTTACTTCAGCTTGATGACCAATCACGCCAATCAGTTTTGGTACAGTAGCACCAGCC
Organism: Vibrio sp. 10N.247.311.51; assembly: GCF_041467855.1. NCBI lineage: Bacteria > Pseudomonadati > Pseudomonadota > Gammaproteobacteria > Vibrionales > Vibrionaceae > Vibrio > Vibrio sp. 10N.247.311.51. The sequence continues at coordinate 31,611 of NZ_JBFSVK010000015.1, forward strand.
TGTTCAGCAATGATCTTCGTCTTAAGCTTGTCATCAACGAGTGGATACTTGGAACGATCATTGTAGCGACCAATATAACTATGGTTACGCTTGTTCATTCCCATTATGCCTTTGTCTTTCAACCTAAACGGTGAAGTAAACTGATCAAACATAACTTAGTCCTCCGCTAGCGGTTTAAAGCGACGAAGCTCGGTTAGACGGTATCCTGTGTAGTTACCTAGTAGCAAGATGGTCGCTAGAATAACAAGTTGTAAACCAATAAAGTTAAACGTTAAGTGCTGAATGAACGGGTTAGTCATGCCTAAGTAAACAAGAACCGCAGTGAATAGAGAACCACCACCTTGTAGCATCACTTCTTTCGCGCCTTCTTCTTCCCATAGGATAGACATACGTTCGATTGTCCAAGATAGGATAATCATTGGGAAGAACGTAATAGATAGACCTTCAGTCAGACCCACTTTAAACGCGACCACAGTAAACACAGAGATAATCATGATTACCGTGATGATTACGGCGGATATCCTGGCTACCAGTAGCAAGTTGAGTTTGGACAAGTAACTTCGAATAATCAGACCCGTACCTACAATAAGTAGGAAGCCAACAATACCCGTTACCAGTTGTGTTTGTACAAAGGCTACCGCAATCAGTACTGGCATGAACGTACCAGACGTTTTCAGACCGATGATGACACGTAAGAACACAACAATCAGAGCACCGATAGGAATCAGCATGATGGTTTTAAACATCGCTTGCTCTTCTAGCGGTAGGCTGTGAATGGAAAGGTTTAATAGTTGATCAGCAGAGACTTTGCTATTGGTTGCTTCCGTTGGTGAAACCTCTTGAGCAATCATAGAGAAGTGAACTTTACTGTTCTGACCGCCAACAACATCCAGTAGAGAAACGTTTGATTCGTCCCAGATGAGTAGGTTTGGTTGAACTTGTTGTTCGCTTGATTCAGGAGAGAATAGAACCCACTCGTCATTATCCCAGATCTGAATCATGTTTTGAATCGACTGACGACGACGACCATCTTCTAGCTCGATAACACCAACCACTTTGTTGTGTATTTTCGCCGCTGAAAGTAGCTTGTGTGTCGCTTCCACTTTGGTCATGTTGTTCAGAATCAGCGCTGAGTTTTGGCTGTCTGGGTCATTAAGTGTTTTGATGAGCTCACGGGTAAAAGTGATATTGTCTGCAGAACGTTTTGTCGCTCTATCAATCAATGCAAGAGAAGCCGCTTCTTCAGGGCCGTCGAAGCTTGGTTGCGAGACTTCACCTTCTGGTGCGATAGCATCAACTTTTGCTTGGTTGTCGACTAGGAATTGTGTTTTGTAGTAGATGGTTTGAGGGCCATCTGCGTATCGAATAGACCACTCTGCGCGGCGACCTGATTCGGTATTCAAGTAAGAGATACCGTAACCTGGCGATGAAGCCGATTCGCCGATAAGTGTGTAGTTAGACTGAGTATGAGGAGCTGCTAAGGAAACTTTTGCTTCTTTGCCTACTGCGTTGAACTCGATGCGAGCTTCAACGTCCCAAACCTGTCTGGTTTCCCCTGGAGTCCAAGGTACACCGTAGGTCGTATGTCTGAACATACTCAGTGTTATACCTGCCACGATAAGCAGGAATATAGAGATATAAAATGGAATTCTTGACGTCATAGCTTACCCTACTATTGTTATTTAACTTCCGTTTGTACGTACTTTTTACTTACATCTACTAGCGCTATGTCTTTGATAAATTCGCGCCCTAGTAATACAGGGTGACTCATTTGAGAGCGATCCGCCAATGTAAATTGCGCTTTTTCATGGATTTTTCCAACTTTCACCCATAATTCGATCACAGCTCGACGTTCTGTTTGATCATTGGTTGATTGACGGATTTTTACATAACGTACAACAGGCGCTTCAATCCATTTCTGGTCTTCTTCAGCTTGGGCTTTGTCGTCTAGGTGAAATTTAACCCAGTTCTTGCCGTTACGTTCGAATTCTTTGATATCGACAGCGTTTAAAGAAGAGGTGGTTGCGCCAGTATCAACACGAGCATCAAAACTTTGGGAGATCGAGTCGATAGACACTTTTTCTATGCCGCCAAGGATAGTCGGTTGTGATGTAGGAGCGATAGGAGCAACGGCAACAGCGACAGGTTCTTCTTCCTCTAGCTCTTCGATAACCTTGTGTTCCATGTTCGTTAGATGGGTATCTAATTGATTAGAAAGGGTAGTGATTTCGTCTTCTAAGCTTTCAATATAGTCACTTTGATTGCTTAGTTGCAGTTCAAGATTTTGAACCTTATTTGCGATGTTTGTCTCTGAGCGGGCAATAGCGTCGAGAGTTTCTTGGTGGTAGGTAGCACCGTTCGTAAGGGTACAACCAGAGAGCAAACCAACCGCCACAATAGGCGATAATCGCTTAAACATAAAAAAACCTTTGAGAATTAGAGAATAGTTCAGACTATTTAGAAGTTTAGCCCACAAAAAAGGATGCGTGAAGCATCCTATTGTAAGAGTCTGGTCATATTGAATCGCAATGTGAGCGCTACGCCAATTATTGCTATTTGAAATAGCTCACTTATTAAACATAAGTCAATTTTTGTTCAATTCGTGAGCTCAGGAAGCAAAGTTCACCGCGAAATTAACGGTGACTTTTTGACCATGCAAGTAATTGTTTTGCTGCCTTAATAGGCTTGTGTTTTATTTACTCAATATGCCACTGCTTTGTGGGCAGTAAATCTATGGTTTTGTTGCTACCAGAATCGCACGTCTCGGTGCAGGGTGACCTTCAACCGTTTTACTTGGATCGTTCGGATCGAGGTAATCTGGAAGAGAGTTGTGTGTCATCCATTCTGTGGTGCGTTGTTCACCAATTGTCGTGACATTTTCGTCAACGATTCGTACGTCTTCAAAACCAACTTGTTCTAGCCAGCGTTTCAGTGCGCGAGCTGAAGGGAAGAAGTAGACGTTTCTCATTTGCGCGTAACGGTCAACCGGAACCAGTACCGCATTTTCGTCGCCTTCGATAACCAAGGTTTCAAGAACGAGTTCACCGCCTGATACCAATTGGTCTTTTAGTTGAATCAAATGGTCCAGTGGCGAACGGCGGTGGTAAAGCACCCCCATGCTGAATACAGTGTCGTAAGCTTCTAGCTTTGGCAGCTGCTCAATACCTAGAGGTAATAGGTGAGCTCGTTGGTCATCGCCCATCAACTTACGAATTGCTTCAAATTGAACCAAGAACAGGTGAGAAGGATCGATACCAACCGTTAAGCGGGCACCTTCACCCAGCATGCGCCACATGTGGTAACCATTGCCACAACCTACATCGAGAACCGAGCGGTTTTTCAATGGAGAGATATGTGGAAGCACACGATCCCATTTCCAGTCACTGCGCCACTCAGTATCGATATGAATATCGTGAACCGTGTAAGGGCCTTTTCTCCATGGGTGGAAAGTCTTTAGTAGGCTTTCTAACTTTTTAAGCTCGCCCGTGTGAAACGGTGTTGAGCTACCAATCGTCACTGAGTTTTTCAGGTCAACTTGGTCTGGCACACCCTGTGGAATCTTATTTAGTGCACGTAACCAGCGGTCAAAGTCACCGTGCTCTGCATTTTGCCAATCGGTCAGTTGCTGTGGCAGTACATTTAGCCACGGCTGAAGGCGAGTATCTTGGGCAATAAGTTGATAAAAATTGGCAAAATTAAACATAGGTTTTCACTGAGTTGGTGGTGTAGAAATTAAATTTGTCACTCGATTAAGAGTGTGGACAAACATGCTAGGGAATCTCGTTTATCGTGTTTGATTAGAGCTCCCCAACTCGCTCGTTCCTCGCTCTTGAGGATGGCATTTTAGTACGTGCTAACGGTGTCGCGACTGTTACGTAATTGCAAATGTTTACTTTATCGCGAACATTGAACCAAAGTTGAAACATTGGAACCAGACTTCGCTGCTTGAGAAGCCAATCTTATCAAATCGCTCTCTGTGAACAGGGATCGAATCTGGGCGCATCACGTTTTCAATTGCGCTGCGCTTCTGGCTTACTTCTAGCTCGCTGTATCCATTAGCACGCTTGAAATCATGGTGCAGGTCGATAAGCAGTTCATTTGAGCTTTCATCTTCGAATACGTATTTTTCTGACAGGATTAAGATCCCGCCTGGGCGCAAGCCAGCATGAATTTTCTCAAGCAGAGCGTATCGATCGTCCGGAGAAAGAAATTGCAGCGTAAAGTTAAGTACCACAACAGAAGCGTCTATGATTTCCACTTCACGGATGTCTGCTTCAATCACTTCTACCGGCGTGTCACTGCGGTAAGCATTAACGTGCAATTTGCAGCGCTCAACCATGGCTTCTGAATTATCGATCGCGAAAATCGTGCAGCCTTCTTGCTGAATGTGACGACGCATAGAAAGTGTCGCAGCACCAAGCGAGCAGCCAAGGTCGTAAATATTTGAATGTGGCTTTACAAAGCGCTCAGCCAGCATGCCGATTGCAGAGATGATATTGCTATAGCCAGGCACCGAACGTTGAATCATATCCGGAAATACTTCAGCAACCCTTGCATCAAAGGTGAAGTCTCCAATTTTATCAATAGGAGCGGAAAAGATATTGTCTGTGTTGCTCATAGCATTTTCTCTCGACAGTCAGCGTAATTGGCACAAAATTCGTACCAAATAAAAGGGGACGTATTTTACGTAAAAAAAGCGCTACTGTCACGAAAACTGAGATTTAGCTCAAGGTTCGAAGTTACTCATAGATGATGGGTTAAAACATCGAGATTTGATGATTGCCTTTTTGAGCCGGAAACTGAGCCAGATCGGGCAGTAATAATGATGTATTTTCAGACACTTGCTTTTGTAGTCGTTTATAGATAGCAATCGCAAGTTCAGGTGCGTGGTTGTTGTCTGGGGTGTGGATCATTAAATAGGGTTGTTTGCCGTCATTAAGCCAGTTTGGGATTTTGGCAAACCAAGGCTTAAAAAACTCAATATTAGGTTCTTGGTCTGGGTGACCAATAAATCGAATCATTGGGTTATTGGCGGTCGCAATTGCATGAACAGGAACACGCGGTTTTTTCTGATGCGCATCGATCACCGCTTCTGTGGTGGGTGGCGCGGAGAAAACGGGGCGGCTGTCCATAATTATGCGATTGATGCCTTCCTCAACCAGCCATTGGTTGAAGCGTTTTTCCGCATCGCTCTTATCAAAGAAACCCAAGTGTCGAACTTCGACGCCAAGCTTCATATCTTTTGGGAACAAGGTGCAAAACTTTTGTAGGGCAGGCAGCATGCTGGGCTCAAAGCTATGTGGCAGTTGAATTGTCCATTGACCAATGCGGCCATGCAGTGGAGACATAGTCATCAAGAACTCTTTGAGCTCTGCTTGGCAGTGCCTGAGTTGCTGCTGGTGGGTGATGAATTTGGGCAATTTGAAAGTGAACTTGAAATCATCGTGACTGGCGGCTTTCCAATTATGAACGGTAGACATACTTGGCGTAGCGTAAAAGGTCGTGTTGCCCTCAACGGTATGAAAAACTTGCGTGTACTTTTCTAAGCGTTCAGCAGGCTTAGTTCCCTTGCCATAGAACTGACTTTGCCACTCAGAGTGAGACCACATGGTTAATCCAAGCCTTAGAGGTAAAGTTTTTGTTGCTATTACACGATCATCCATCTATTACACCGTTATCCATCACGCCATCAGTCATTACAAAAAGTTTTTGGGTTGAAATGAAAATCTACTTTACGAGAGTTTTGCTGATTAAGGTACTTTCGAGATATAATTATCGCAATTTTTTCGGTTTTGATGAATCTTTGCGCACTTGATGGGCCAAAAAGCAGCAAAGCCAGATAAAACACAATAAATTCGAATGTGGAAGGTCGATTTTAAGCGAGTTTCCGCGTATAAATGATCCTTTGCTCTGTTGTGTGGAATGACCACTGACAGCTTGGAAATTAGTAAATTATTAAGAGATTGGGAAATTCATTATGCGTACCCATTACTGTGGTAACCTGAACAAGTCCCTGGCGGGACAAACTGTAGAATTGTGCGGCTGGGTAAACCGTCGCCGTGATTTAGGCGGTCTTATCTTTATTGATATGCGTGATCGTGAAGGCATCGTTCAGGTTGTTGTCGATCCAGATATGAAAGATATCTTCCCGATCGCTAACCAACTGCGTAATGAATTCTGTATCAAGTTTACTGGTGAAGTACGTGTTCGTCCGGACAGCCAAGTAAATAAAGACATGGCTACTGGTGAAGTAGAACTTTACGCGACTGGTCTAGAGATCATCAACCGTTCAGAAGCGCTTCCACTAGACTTCAACCAAACGAACTCTGAAGAGCAGCGTCTTAAGTACCGTTACATCGATCTTCGTCGTCCAGAAATGAGCGACCGTATCAAGCTTCGTGCACGTGCTTCTAGCTTCGTTCGTCGTTTCCTAGATGAGAACCTATTCCTAGACATCGAAACGCCAGTACTAACGAAAGCGACACCAGAAGGTGCTCGTGACTACCTAGTACCAAGCCGTGTTCACAAAGGTAGCTTCTACGCACTTCCTCAATCTCCTCAGTTGTTCAAGCAACTGCTGATGATGTCTGGTTTTGACCGTTACTACCAAATCGTTAAATGTTTCCGTGATGAAGATTTACGTGCTGACCGTCAGCCTGAATTTACTCAAATCGATATCGAAACATCTTTCATGACTTCTCAAGAAGTACGTAACGTGACTGAGAAGCTTGTTCACGATATGTGGAAAGAACTTCTAGATGTTGAACTGGGTCAATTCCCAGTAATGCCTTTCTCTGAAGCGATTCGTCGTTTCGGTTCTGATAAGCCAGATCTACGTAACCCACTAGAGCTAGTTGACGTTGCTGACTTGGTTAAAGACGTTGAGTTCAAAGTATTCTCTGGCCCAGCTAACGACGAAAAAGGTCGCGTAGCGGTTATCCGTGTTCCAGGTGGTGCTAAGCTAACTCGTAAGCAAATCGACGGTTATGCTGAACACGTAAACATCTACGGCGCGAAAGGCCTAGCTTGGATGAAGGTTAACGACCGTGCTGCAGGCATGGAAGGTATTCAATCTCCAGTTGCTAAATTCCTAAACGAAGACGTAATCAACGGTATTCTAGATCGCACTCAAGCTGAATCTGGCGATATCATTCTGTTCGGCGCAGACAAAGCGGGCATCGTTGCTGAAGCAATGGGCGCACTTCGTCTTAAACTAGGTACTGATCTAGAGCTAACAGACACATCTGCATGGGCTCCACTGTGGGTTGTTGACTTCCCAATGTTCGAAGAAGACGGTGAAGGTAACCTACACGCAATGCACCACCCATTCACATCACCACTAGGTGTGAACGCGGAAGAGCTTAAAGCGAACCCAGCAGCAGCAAATTCTGATGCATACGACATGGTAATCAACGGCTACGAAGTAGGCGGCGGTTCTGTACGTATTCACAACGCAGAAATGCAAACAGCGGTATTCGGTATCCTAGGTATCGAAGCACAAGAGCAACAAGAGAAGTTCGGCTTCCTACTTGAAGCGCTTAAGTACGGTACGCCACCACACGCAGGTCTAGCATTCGGTCTTGACCGTCTAGCAATGCTACTTTGTGGTACTGAGAACATCCGTGACGTTATCGCATTCCCGAAAACAACAGCTGCAGCATGTCTACTAACAGACGCGCCAAGCCTAGCGAACCCAGCATCACTGGAAGAGCTAGCAATCGCAGTTAAATTGGCAGAGAAAAAAGAGCAAGCGTAAGCCTGTTATCTTTTCTTGCTGATGAAGAGATCCTAGTTGATAGAGAGCTCTTAATTAATTAGCCAGACTAGCCAGTAAATTAGAAAATGCCCGTTAATTTGACGGGCATTTTTTTTTGCGTTCGATATACTAAGCTCATAAAGCATGTATAAATAATCAGTATTGAAGTTATGTCTATTATCTTAGGGATTGACCCTGGTTCGCGTATTACCGGCTATGGTGTGATTCGTCAAAATGGTCGCCATCTATATTACTTAGGTAGCGGTTGTATTCGCACCTCTGAAAAAGAACTGCCGGGCCGCCTCAAACAAATCTACGCCGGTGTGAGCGAAATCATCACTCAGTTTCAGCCGGATGTGTTTGCTATTGAACAGGTCTTCATGGCGAAGAATGCGGATTCTGCACTTAAGCTGGGACAAGCGCGTGGCAGTGCGATAGTGGCTGCGGTAAATGCAGATCTCCCCGTTCATGAATATGCGGCTCGTCTAATCAAACAAGCAGTGACAGGTAATGGTGGTGCAGATAAGTCGATGGTTCAGAACATGGTGATGAGCATGCTCAAGCTACCCGCTAAACCACAGGCCGATGCCGCCGATGCTCTAGGCGTAGCGATCACTCACGCCAACACCAATAAAACCTTGGTTGCGCTGGCAGGTAAAGCGACAGGCGCGAGAAAAGGGCGTTACCGTTAATCCCATCCCTCTGCTTTCTAAAAGCTTGCATTACATGAGCCTGACGCCTCGTTTGGCTCATATCAAAACAATACGCACCTAAATCCTTGATGAAATGAGATCTTTCGAACAGAACCCAGATAATAACATTGCGTATCATTTAACATGTTATTAACATTGGTCAGAGGTCTTACAAGTTAATCAAGGATGATCACTGATGAACCCAATCAAGCTGTGGCGCGCGCTGTTTCTACCTAAAAGTAATGGATGGAATAGCAACGAAGTCAGACAAGCCGATATCTTATTACTCTTCACTTTTATCGCACTCTTTGTGGGTGTCTACAGCCTCATCAAGTGGACCAAGCATGAAGAGCAATTGCTGGTTGCCACTTCCATATTTCTTATCGCCTTTGAATTAGTCTCTGCATTGCTATTACGCATTACCCGAAAGCCTAGCTTGGCATTGAACTTTGGCTTTGTCGGTATGGCGGTGCACGCCCTGAATATCATTTACCAAAGCGGTGGCGTGGTTGAGTCTACTCAGGCTTATTGGGTGCCGTTGTTAGTGGTTGCTTTTTTCCTGTCAGGAACTCGGATTGTCGCCCTTGTATGGAGTGGGTTAGTGATTGGCGCTTCATTGGTGATGACTTCAGTTCATCTTGATGGCTTTGAATTTCCGCAGTTAGTACTTACTCCGGAAGCGGTAGTGGTTGAGACGTGGTCTGGTGTGATCATGCCGCTGGTGGTGATTTGCATTGCTCAAGCGTTTACCGCTAAGCAAAAAGAGGTGGCGATTGAAATGGCGGAAGAAGCGATTTCAGAAAGCCAACAGATTGCTAATCAAGCGACACAGAGTGAAGGGCGACTCTCGGTGGTGCTTGACCAAGCTAATTCGAATTCGGAAAGCTTACAGGGCGTATCTGTGCATCTAGACCAACAGTCGCGAGATTTACATTCGCAAGTTGAGGTGCTGAACATCAATTGCGAATCTCAGGCCAGTGCGGCCGAACAGATGAGCCAACAATTGCACCAAATGACTCAAGGTATCGAAGAATCAAACTCATTTGTGGGTGAGTTGAAAGAGCGTAGTGAAGCGGTCGGAGAGAAAGCGCAAAAGAGCTCTGAGTCATTAGAAGCCTCAACCAGTGCTATCACTCAGATCATTCAAAGTAATCAAGAGATCATGAAAGTCGCTGACTTGATTACTTCAGTAGCGGAACAAACTAATTTGTTGGCATTAAACGCAGCAATAGAAGCGGCTCGCGCAGGTGAGCAGGGAAGAGGCTTTGCAGTAGTCGCCGACCAAGTAAGAGAGTTATCGGCGAAAAGCAGTCATTCTGCGATAGAAATTCGAACCTTGTTGGACCGTAGTAAAGACGAAGTGGAACATGGTCGAGCGATAATTGAAACCACGGCGAATGAGATGAACGGCATCATCTCAGAAGTTCAAACTATCTCGACTGACGTCAATCAGCTCACCAACATTATGGCGATGCAGATGAATTCTTTGAAAGAGCTCGATCTCGCGAGTTCAGAAGTGGCACAGAGCGTTGCGGAAACCAAATCCGTGTCCGGCTTAGTCGCCAATTATGGTTCTGAACTCACAGGGCATGTTACCTCTGTCAAAGAGCTGGTCGAAAGCTTAAATAACGTGGTTTCACAAGCCAAACAAGCGTAAATAAATCACCCGAATAAACACAAAGAACTGGATAAGCATCCAGTTCTTTTATATTCTGTCCCTCAAATTATATTCCATCAAGAGAGTGAATTGTGATCGGACGTCTACGCGGTACATTAATAGAAAAACAGCCACCAGAATTACTAATCGAAGTGAGTGGCGTTGGCTATGAAGTTCAAATGCCAATGAGCTGTTTTTATGAATTACCAAATGTGGGCGAAGAGGCAATTATCTACACTCACTTTGTTGTTCGTGAAGATGCACAACTGCTTTACGGCTTCAATACAGTTAAAGAGCGTGCGCTGTTCCGTGAAGTTATCAAAGCAAATGGTGTTGGTCCTAAACTTGGTCTTGGTATTCTTTCAGGTATGACGGCGAGTCAGTTTGTTCAGAGTGTTGAACGTGAAGATATTTCTACGCTAGTGAAACTGCCGGGTGTCGGTAAGAAAACCGCAGAACGTCTGGTTGTTGAAATGAAAGACCGCCTGAAAGGGTGGGGCGCGGGTGACCTATTTACTCCAGCGACGGATGCAGCACCAATTGATTCTATGCCAACCGTTCACGACGCTGAAGAAGAAGCGGTAAGTGCGTTACTTGCATTAGGTTACAAGCCGACTCAAGCTTCTAAGGTGGTTTCTCAAGTGGCTAAAGATGGCATGACCAGCGAGCAGTTAATTCGCGAAGCACTGAAATCGATGGTTTAATACCTCATATACTTGTTCTACAAAACAGGCTCATTCACTTTGCCTTTACACAGAGTCAAGAAGCGCAGAGTCAACAAGCGCATAGTTAGGAATAGCAGAATTTATGATTGAAGCCGATCGCCTTATTGCACCGGACAACCCAGTATTCAAAGATGAAGATGTCATTGATCGTGCAATACGCCCTAAAGCACTTGCTGACTATCAAGGTCAGGATCATGTTCGTGGCCAAATGGAAATTTTCATCAAAGCGGCGCAATTGCGTAATGAGGCCCTCGATCATTTGTTGATATTTGGTCCTCCAGGCTTGGGGAAAACCACGTTGGCGAACATTGTTGCTAATGAAATGGATGTAAACATTCGCACCACTTCAGGCCCTGTACTGGAAAAAGCCGGCGACCTAGCGGCGCTGCTGACTAACCTTGAAGAAAATGATGTCCTATTCATTGATGAGATCCACCGCCTTAGCCCTGTGGTTGAAGAGGTGTTGTATCCAGCAATGGAAGATTACCAATTAGATATCATGATTGGTGAAGGCCCTGCGGCACGCTCTATCAAGATCGATCTTCCACCTTTTACGTTGATAGGCGCAACGACTCGTGCTGGCTCACTGACATCGCCGTTACGTGACCGTTTTGGTATTACTCAGCGTCTTGAGTACTACAAGGTTGAAGACCTACAAAACATCGTTCAACGCAGTGCAGATTGCCTTGGTCTTTCTATGGAGTCCGAAGGTGCGCTAGAAGTTGCTCGCCGAGCTCGTGGTACGCCACGTATTGCTAACCGTCTACTGCGCCGTGTTCGTGATTATGCGGAGGTAAAAGGCGATGGGCATATTTGTCCAGAGGTTGCTGACAAAGCGCTAAACATGTTGGATGTCGATGCTAAAGGTTTCGACTACATGGATAGAAAGCTTCTGCTGGCGATTATGGAGAAGTTTGGTGGTGGTCCGGTAGGTATCGACAACATGGCTGCCGCGATTGGTGAAGAGAGAGACACCATTGAAGATGTGTTAGAACCTTACTTGATTCAACAAGGTTACCTACAAAGAACGCCAAGAGGTCGAATCGCGACCGATAGGGCGTATTTACACTTCGGAATAGATAAGCCGTCTAATCGTTAAATTATTCATTTTTAAAGATCCCAGTTGCATAAGCGCTGGGATTTTTTGCTTTTTACTGAATAACAACTCTTTGAGCGAGTCGATAAAAAGACTGAATAGCGGTCATCAAAAATGAAAACTTTGATTGCAGGTTTGATTTGGCTAACAAAAAATGAAATAAGTTGTCATATTTTTTGTTAATACTTTATAGGTAGTTGTAATTCGTATGTTGAGGCGGTGCTGAGCTTTTGTCACAGATATCATGCGCTGTTATTAACTGAGGCTAAATTGGTGTGATTTTAATCATGATTGTACAAAAATAACTCTAATTTGCTCGAATAAAATTGATACAAATCAACGCAAGGTTCTCCTATAAACCTTTTGAAACATACTGATTTTACCAGTAATATTAGCGCCAGCTATATTAGCTCATGCTTAACAATAATCTAACTATAACGGTACGTTTTTGCTACAAATTTCAATTTGTAATAACAATTACACAAATTGTTTTAACATGGATTTTTGCGGTGATTAATCACACAAGTGTCATTCAGCCGACACAAAGGAGTTACCATGATTGATGTTGTTGATCTGTCGCGATTGCAGTTTGCATTTACAGCGATGTATCACTTCCTATTTGTTCCACTGACACTAGGTATGGCATTTCTACTTGCCATCATGGAGTCAGTTTATGTAATGACTGGCAAGCAAATTTACAAGGACATGACTAAGTTCTGGGGTAAATTGTTTGGTATTAACTTTGCTCTTGGTGTAGCGACAGGCTTAACCATGGAGTTCCAGTTCGGTACTAACTGGTCTTACTATTCTCACTATGTTGGCGACATCTTTGGTGCTCCGCTGGCTATCGAAGCGCTTGTTGCATTCTTCCTAGAGTCTACTTTTGTTGGTCTTTTCTTCTTCGGTTGGGACAGATTGTCGAAGCGTCAACACTTAGCGGTAACTTGGTTAGTAGCACTTGGTTCTAACTTCTCTGCGCTTTGGATCTTGGTAGCTAACGGCTGGATGCAAAACCCAGTGGGTGCGGAATTTAACTTTGAAACTATGCGTATGGAAATGGTGAGCTTCGCTGAAGTTGTACTAAATCCAGTAGCACAGGTTAAATTCGTACACACAGTAGCGTCTGGTTACACAACGGGTGCAATGTTCGTCCTTGGTATCAGCTCATACTACATTCTTAAAGGTCGTGACCTTGCCTTTGCTCGTCGCTCTTTCGCGATTGCAGCATCTTTCGGTATGGCGGCGATCCTGTCAGTAATCGTGCTAGGTGATGAATCTGGTTACGAGCTTGGTGAAGTTCAAAAAGTGAAGCTAGCAGCTATTGAAGCAGAGTGGCACACTGAAGAAGCACCAGCCGCATTTACTGTTTTTGGTATTCCAAACCAAGAAACAATGGATACTGACTACGCAATTAAAATTCCTTACGTAATGGGTATCATCGCAACGCGTTCGCTTGATACTGAAGTAACGGGCCTACGTGACCTACGTGATGACCACGTTGATCGTATCCGTACTGGTATGTACGCGTACGAGCTGCTTGAAAAGCTACGTGCAGGCGATAAGTCTGAAGAAAACATGGCTGCGTTCGACGAAGTGAAAGGTGACCTAGGTTACGGTCTACTTCTTAAGCGCTACACAGACGACGTTGTTGATGCAACAGAAGACCAAATCCAAATGGCTGCGGATGATTCTATCCCAACAGTTTGGCCCCTATTCTGGTCATTCCGTCTGATGGTTGCTTGTGGCTTCATCATGCTGTTTGTATTCGGTGCTGCGTTTGTACAAACGTGTCGTCAGAAAATCGAACAGAAACCATGGGTACTTAAAGCTGCGCTATTCTCAATCCCACTTCCTTGGATTGCGATTGAAGCAGGTTGGTTCGTTGCTGAGTTTGGTCGTCAACCATGGGCGGTTGGTGAAATCCTACCGGTTAACGTTGCTGCATCAGCACTGACTATTGGACAGCTTTGGACTTCTCTATTCGCTATCCTGGCACTTTACACAGTGTTCTTGATTGCTGAAGTTTACCTAATGCTGAAATTCGCACGTAAAGGTCCAAGTAGCTTGAAGACAGGCCGTTACCACTTCGAACAAAACGATAACTCTGTTGAAGACAAAGTTAGCCGTTCAGTTGAAGTATAAGTGAGGGAATATTATGTTTGATTACGAAAGCTTACGACTTATTTGGTGGGTATTGATCGGTGTTCTACTGGTTGGTTTCGCCGTAACTGATGGCTTTGATATGGGTGTTGCCGCTCTGTCACCTGTTATTGGTAAGAGCGACACTGAACGTCGTATTATGCTAAACACGATTGCCCCTCACTGGGATGGTAACCAAGTTTGGCTTATCACTGCGGGTGGTGCATTGTTTGCTGCATGGCCACTGGTTTACGCGACGTCTTTCTCTGGTTTTTACTTCGCAATGTACGTAACGCTAGCTGCACTTTGGTTACGTCCACTTGCTCTTGACTACCGTTCAAAGATCGAAGATCCAAAATGGCGCAAAACTTGGGACTACGCACTTTGCTTTAGTGGCGCAGTACCACCAATCATTTTCGGTGTGGCATTTGGTAACCTACTACAAGGTGTTCCATTTGAACTGAACGAATTTATGATGTCTAAGTACCATGGTACGTTCTTCGCTCTGCTTAACCCATTTGCATTGCTTTGTGGTGTGTTGGCTCTGATGTTGTTCGTGATGCAAGGTGCAACATGGCTTCAAATGAAGACAACAGAAGAGCTGCACGCTCGTGCTCGTAACGTTGCTCAGATCACTGGCCTAATTGCTATTGCTCTATTCGTTATTGGTGGTTTCTGGGTTCAATCTATCGAAGGCTATGTAATTACGAGCACTATCGATACGTTTGCTGACTCAAACCCACTAAACAAAGAAGTATCACTTCAAGTGGGTGCTTGGATGACAAACTTCGAAACTTATCCAGCAATGTGGGCTGCGCCGATCCTTGGTGTAGCAATGCCACTGCTTGCTGTGATTGCATCTCGCTTTGAGCGTGGTGGTTTCGCATTCTTGTTCTCAAGCCTATCGAACGCTGGTGTTATTTTAACGGCTGGTTTTGCAATGTTCCCATTCGTAATGCCATCAAGCCTGAACCCTAACCAAAGCTTGACTATGTGGGATTCAACAGCGAGTGAGCTAACGCTTGGTCTTATGACTGTCGTTGCGGCGGTAATGGTTCCTGTGATTCTTGGCTACACAACTTGGACATACTACAAAATGTTCGGTCGTCTAGATAAGAAACACATCGAAGATAACGACGTTTCAGCTTACTAAGCTAGAAGTTAAATAACTTAGGAGAAATTTTATGTGGTATTTCGCATGGATTTTGGGTGTACTTCTAGCATGTGCATTCGGCATCATCAATGCTCTATGGCTAGAGCATTCAGAAATGATGGACAAAGACAGTGAGTAATCTCGCAGAGCAAATCGCTAAACTGCATCAACCAATGGATAAGACTCTGCTTAGAGCCTTATCCCTAGTATTGGGTTTCATGCATGTGGGGTTAGTGATGTGGGATCCTGAAGCGTATGCGACAAGCATCGGTGGCTTTAACGCGATCATCGGGCCAATGTTCATTTGGGCAGTATGCTCAAGCATGGTTTACGGTATCGGATTTAAGCCAAGAGCTTGGATGTGGCAGCTACTGTTTAGCCCATATGTTTCACTCACAATTTTGCTCTACCTAACGACGCTGCGCCTTCTATAAAAGGCAAAGGATTTAGGTTCATAACAACGTGAACCTTTATACTTGTTGGGTTTTTAGCCAAAAAGAGGTCATCTTATACAGATGGCCTTTTTTTTCGTCTCTCAAATCAAAAAATTCACAGCGATATACTATTAATGATAAGGAGTTAGGTTATAGTGAGATCTTTATCGTTTTGGATTGTGGTATCAAATTGCAGGGATTATCTAAGCCATTTACGTGGCCAGTGACAGTGTATTACGAAGACACCGATGCGGGTGGCGTTGTATACCATTCAAACTATCTTAAGTTTTTCGAACGCGCTCGAACTGAGATGTTGCGCTCAATTGGCGTTTCTCAGCAAGTATTGTTAGAACAAAACATCGGTTTTGTAGTCCGACATATGGACATTGATTTTATTCAAGGCGCGCGTCTTGATGATTCTTTACAAGTCATTACAAATATTTACGAGTTGAAGCGAGCTACCTTGGTCTTCTGTCAAGAGATCGTAAATCCTGATGGCAAAGCATTGTGTAAAGCAATGGTTAAGGTAGCATGTATCGACAATCAAAAAATGAAACCAAAGGCAATGCCAACATTTATTCTTACGGAGCTAACGAATAGTGACTGCTGAAATCTCAATCTTAGGCCTAATTTTAGAAGCTAGTTTACTAGTTAAGATGGTCATGCTGACTCTTATGGGCATGTCTGTTGTTTCTTGGGCGATGATCATAAAAAGAAGTAAAGTGTTATCTCAAGCTTCTAAACAAACAGAAGTGTTTGAAGACAAATTTTGGTCAGGCGTTGATCTTGCAAAACTGTACCAAGAGAGCAACAAGCGTAAAGACGAGCTTTCTGGTACTGAAGAAATTTTCTACGCAGGCTTTACTGAGTTCGCTCGCCTTCGTAAATCGAATGCAACATCACCTGACTTCATCATGGAAGGCACTGGCCGTGCGATGCGCGTTGCCGTTGCTCGTGAAGTAGATGAACTAGAAACTAACTTACCTTTCTTGGCGACTGTTGGCTCTATCAGCCCATACATCGGCCTATTTGGTACGGTTTGGGGCATCATGCACTCATTCATCGCATTAGGTGAAGTGAAGCAAGCGACGCTCGCAATGGTTGCTCCTGGTATTGCAGAAGCACTGATCGCAACAGCTATGGGTCTATTCGCTGCTATTCCAGCAGTAATGGCGTACAACCGCTTCAGCAGCCGAGTAGGCAAGCTAGAGCACAACTACGCGACTTTCTCTGAAGAGTTCCACAGTATTCTTCACCGTCAAGCGATGGCTGGCAGGGAATAATAGATGGCTGGATACCAACCTAAAAAACGCAAAATGACAGCAGAGATTAACGTTGTACCTTACATCGACGTTATGCTTGTTTTGCTGATCATTTTTATGGTGACTTCGCCGTTTGTTACTCAAGGCGTTGACGTTGAATTGCCTCAGGCTTCAACGGCTAAATCGGCACAAGACCTATTGGGTGACGACAACGCAAGTTTCATCATCGTTGAAGTGAACAAAGACGGTGAACTTGGCTTGAGCGTTAATGACGAAGAAGTACAGCGTGGCTTATCTATGGAAGATATTATCGTCCGAGTGAAAGCTGAGTTGTCTTTGAAGCCAAACTCTCCAGTGGCGGTTGGTGGTGATGCCGCAACGCCATACGCTGAAGTGGTTTTATTACTTGATGAATTAAGCCGTGCAGGTGTGCCAAAGGTTGGCCTTTTAACGGATATAAGGGAATAGCTCCGTAGCATTCATGAAAGCGAATAATAAAAAATCCAATAATTTCAGATCACCACTTCTTATTTCTCTTGGGCTGCACGTCATTTTATTCGTTGCGCTCATTTGGGGAGCGGATTTCACGATGTCAGAACCTAAGCCAACAGGTCAGATGGTTCAAGCTGTGGTGATTGATCCTCAGTTGGTTCGCCAGCAAGCTCAACAGATTCGTCAACAAAGAGAAGCGGCGAGCAAGAAAGAGCAAGAGCGTTTAGACAAACTGAGACGTGAAAGCGAACGACTTGAAAAGAATCGTAAAGCTGAAGAAGAAAATATTCGCAAGCTAAAAGAACAGCAAGCGAAAGAAGCTAAAGCAACTCGTGAAGCTGAAAAGCGTCGGGTTGAGAAAGAGAAACAACGCAAAGCTGAAGAAGCGCGTTTACAGCAAGAGCAAAAGAAAGCCGCTAAAGCAGAAGCTGACCGTAAGTTAAAAGAAGCTGCGTTAGTGAAAGCCGAGAACGAGCGTAAAGCCAAAGAAGCGGCAATCGCAAAAGCTGAACAAGAACGCGTGGCAAAAGAAAAAGCCGCGAAAGAGGCAGCAGACAAAGCTCGCAAAGAGAAAGAAGCCGCTGAACGCGCTGAAAAGCAACGCATAGCGAAAGAGAAAGAAGCGGCAGCCGCAGCAGAGAAAGCCCGTAAGGCAAAAGAAGCTGCAGCTAAAGCAGAAAAAGAGCGTAAACAACAAGAAGCAGCATTGAACGATATCTTTGCTGGTCTTGAAACTGAAGCGACTCAAAACTCTTCAGCAAGACAACAATTTATTAGTGATGAAGCACAACGTTACGGGGCTATCTATACCCAATTGATTCAACAGAATCTGTTGTTAGAAGACAGCTATCGAGGACGCTCATGTCGAGTTAACCTTAAGCTGATTCCAACGGGCTCAAACGCTATTTTGGGTAGCTTAAGTATCTTAGATGGCGATAGCCGTTTATGTGCAGCAACCAAGCGTGCCGTGGCACAAGTGCAATCTTATCCATTGCCTAAAGACCCAGACATCGTGAAATCACTAAAAGACATTAACTTAACTGTATCACCAGAGTAAAAGGACGAACTTGTGTTAAAGAAACTACTACTGAGTTTTGTTTTCTTAATAGCTACAAGCAGCCAGTTTGCACATGCGGCACTGGAGCTGGTTATTACAGACGGTATTAACTCTGCACGACCTATCGCTATTGTACCTTTCCGTTGGGAAGGCGCAGAGCCATTGCCACACGATGTATCAGCAGTTATCGCTTCTGACCTACAACGCAGTGGTAAATTCAGCCCAGTTGCGACAAGCAAAATGCCTCAAACGCCTTACAGCGAAACTGAGGTGAACTTTGATGCTTGGACTAACCTAGGCGTTGATTCATTGCTAACAGGTAGCATCACTAAAAATGCCGAAGGGCAGTACGTGGTGAACTACCAATTGATCGACATTGTTCGTGGTCAGCTGACTAAAGGACAAAGCCGTGCATTAAGTGATGAAGGCCAGTTGGTGCTTTCTAAAGACCACGTGTTGTTCAACAAAAAAGCAACGGTTCCTGGCAAGCGCTTGAGAGAATACGCACACCGTATTTCGGACTTAGTGTATGAAGAATTAACCGGTGAGAAAGGCGCGTTCTTAACTCGTATCTCTTACGTAGTTGTGAACGACAAAGATAAGTACCCATACCAACTTCGTGTTGCTGACTACGATGGCTTTAATGAGCGTTTAGTACTTCGTTCTAAGCAGCCTCTTATGTCTCCAGCATGGTCACCAGATGGTAAGAAACTTGCGTATGTGAGCTTCCAGAATGGCCAAGCTGAAATATTTATCATGAATATTTACACCGGTGAACGTGAGAAAGTGACGTCATACCCTCGTCACAATGGTGCGCCAAGATTCTCGCCAGATGGTAAAACATTGGCATTGGTATTGTCGAAAACAGGCAGCCTTCAGGTGTACACACTTGACCTTGCTAGCCGTAAGCTGACTCAAATTACCCGCGGCCGTTCGAATAATACTGAACCATTCTGGCACCCAGATGGCAAGTCTCTTATTTTCACATCGGATCGTGGTGGTAAACCTCAGATTTATAATGTAAATTTGTCCAATAATTCGACTTCTCGTATTACTTGGCAAGGTAGCCAAAACTTAGGTGGCCAGATCACCCCTGATGGTCGATTCCTTATCATGGTGAATCGCAGTAACTCAGGTTTTAACTTGGCTAAGCAGGATTTGGAAACCGGTGCGGTTCAGGTGCTAACAAAAACATTGTTAGATGAATCTCCAAGCATTGCGCCGAATGGAGGTATGGTTATCTATAGCTCTATTTACAATAAAACTAACGTACTATCGATGGTTTCTATCGATGGCCGTTTTAAAGCTAGATTACCGGCAACCAACGGACGTGTAAGAGCGCCTGCGTGGTCACCGTTCCTCTAGTTCTCTTGATACATTCTTTTAGCTATTGATAGTGTTAACTATTGTGGCAATTAACTATCTATAGCACTTAGTCGCTGTAGAAACTAAGTTTGATAACGTAAGGAAAAAAAGATGCAACTTAACAAAGTTCTTAAAGGCTTGATGATTGCACTACCAGTGATGGCAGTAACGGCATGTAGCTCAACTGATGAAGCAACATCTGCAACATCTGGTACAGAAAGCAACCAAACAACTTCAGGTTCAGAAAGCAACGTAGACACAACTGTTGTAACGCCAATTGACGCTAACGGTCAACTGTCTGAGCAAGAGCTTAAAGAGCAAGCGCTACGTGAAACTCAAACAATCTACTTCGCATTCGATAACTCTACTATCGCTGGCGATTACGAAGAAATGCTAGCAGCTCACGCAGCATACCTAGTTAAGAACGTTGACATGAACGTTACTATCGAAGGTCACGCTGATGAGCGCGGTACTCCTGAGTACAACATCGCACTTGGCGAGCGTCGTGCACAAGCTGTAGCGAAATACCTACAAGCTCTAGGTGTTCAAGCTGACCAAATCTCTATCGTAAGCTACGGTGAAGAGAAGCCACTTCTTCTAGGTCAATCTGAAGATGTGTACGCTAAAAACCGTCGCGCAGTACTAGTTTACTAATTTTAGTAGACTATATAATTGAGGAATTGCCTCATGTTCAGTAACACAAAGCGAGTCATTTTGCTTTCGTTACTGGCAAGTGCAGCGAACATCGCGTTCGCTGCACCAGCTCCAGTATCCGATCTCAATAGCACCGCAACCAATTCATCATCTTCCTCTCGAGCAGCGTCTGCATCTAACGAATCAGATATTGAGCGTTTAGAGCGCCTGCTTCAAAATCGCAACCTTGTTCAGCTTCAAATGCAACAGCAAATCGACGACATGGCACTGGAGATCAGTGAACTTCGTGGTGAGCTGGAACGAAACAGCTACGATATGAAGCAAATGCTAGAGCGCCAGCGTGAACTGTTCATTGAACTGGATCGCGTTAGGGGCGAGGTGAAAGCAGCAGGAACCGCAACGGTAGCAGTGGCAGCGAGCGAAGGCTCTAAAGATGCTTCTGGTACGTTCAGTACTGATGTCGATGAGCAAACCGCTTATCAAAATGCTGTAGATATGATTCTAAAGCAACGAGACTACACGGGTGCGATTGCCGCATTCCAAAAGTTTCAAAAAGACTTCCCAGATTCAACCTTCACACCTAACTCACATTACTGGTTAGGTCAGCTTTATTTCGCTAAGAAGCAAGATAAAGAAGCGGTGAAGAGCTTTGCTGCTGTTGTGTCTTACAAAGACTCAAACAAGCGAGCAGATGCACTGGTTAAGCTTGGTGACATAGCTGCGCGCAACAACAACGCGACGCAAGCTAAGAAATATTACCAACAAGTCGTAACCGAGTACCCAAACAGTGCTTCGGCTAAAGTGGCCAAAACCCACTTATAAACAAAATAGGGGTGCTTAGGCGCCTCTTTTTTATACCTATTCAATTCCGATTAGTGTTTACTCATCTTGTTAGTGATGCCAACGCATTGCCTTGTTTATGCGTTTTAAGCATTAGCTAGCCACCGCTTGCAACCAATCCTTTTTGATCCCAATCGCTGTCCTGTGTAGAATACTCTAATTCTCGGAAGAAGTTGCGTAGAGCAAGAGCAATGAGTCATATACTAGATAAAATCGATACAGTTTACCCGTTTCCGCCTAAGCCAGTTCCATTGAGCGACGCTCAGAAACAGGCCCACATCGCAAACATCAAAAAACTACTTCAAGAAAAAGATGCAGTTCTAATTGCACACTACTACACCGATCCTGAAATTCAGGCTCTGGCAGAAGAAACTGGTGGTTTCGTTGGCGATTCATTAGAAATGGCTAAGTTCGGTAACCGTCACTCAGCAAGCACTTTGATCATCGCTGGTGTTCGTTTCATGGGTGAGTCTGCAAAGATTCTTACTCCTGAAAAACGCATTCTAATGCCAACACTTGAAGCTGAATGTTCACTTGATCTTGGCTGTCCGGCTGACAAATTTACAGAATTTTGTGATGCTCACCCTGACCACACCGTGGTTGTATACGCGAACACCTCTGCAGCTGTTAAAGCTCGTGCAGACTGGGTAGTGACGTCGAGCATCGCTTTAGAAATCGTTGAAAGCCTAGACGCCGAAGGCAAACCTATTATTTGGGGTCCAGACCGTCACCTAGGTTCTTACATCGCAAATCAAACTGGCGCTGACATGTTGCTTTGGCAAGGTGAGTGTATCGTTCATGATGAGTTCTCAGCTGATGCTTTGAAGAAAATGAAATCGGTATACCCAGAAGCGGCTATTTTAGTTCATCCAGAATCACCAGCAAGCGTGGTTGAACTGGCTGATGCTGTAGGCTCAACAAGCCAACTGATCAAGAAAGCAAAAGAGCTGCCTCATCCACAGATGATTGTTGCGACAGACAAAGGCATCTTCTTCAAGATGCAGCAATTGGTTCCTGAAAAAGAGCTAATTGAAGCGCCGACAGCGGGTGCTGGTGCAACGTGTCGTAGCTGCGCACACTGTCCTTGGATGGCAATGAACGGCCTTGAAGCGATTGAAAACGCGCTTGAGAATGGTGGTGAGCAACACGAAATCTTCGTTTCTGACGAATTACGCGTGAAGTCTCTTATTCCATTGAACCGCATGCTAGATTTTGCAGAGCAGTTAAATGTGCAGGTAAAAGGTAACGCGTAAGTCGTTCTTTTATCTAACCAATAAAAAAAACCAGCCAATAGTGCTGGTTTTTTTGTATCTGCGTATAGGCCGCCAATATCAATCTTGTGGTCATGTATCTTTTTCTGATGATACATCTTGTTGATATCGCGTATTTTTTCTAGCATGTAAGTAAGAGGAAAAGATTAGAGGCTCGAATGATAATCTGGTTACAACTCAAACGCTGGATCAAAGCAAACATCTTTGTTTTGAATGGCAAAAACTTACTGTTCACTTTTCTTGGCTACATCGCTTTATCGTGGTCGATGCTGTATTTGGCGGGTGAAACAGATTTAACCAGTTCGGTTACCGTATTCGCTTACTACTTGGTGGTGACGGCTTCTACGGTTGGTTATGGTGATTTATCACCGACCACGGTAGCGGGGCAGTGGATCGTTATTCTATTTGTGATTCCAGGCGGGTTGAGCCTTTTTGCCGCGTTGCTCGGTAAAGTGGCGACAGAAGGTGTTGAATATTGGCGAGCGGGCTTGCTAGGAAAAAGGAGAGTTAGAGTGGACAACCACATTTTGATGTTGGGGTGGAATGAGCAAAGAACCATTCATCTCATCCGCATGCTACAACACGAAGAAACGGGTAAACGACCAATCGTGTTATGTACGCGTTCAGATATCGAGAACCCGTTACCCGGTGAAATCAATTTCGTTAAAGTAAACAGCTACACCGATGGCAAAGAGATGGAGAAAACGGGCATTGAGTCTGCAAGTTGCATCCTGATTGATAACCCAGAAGACGACATTACGTTATCTGCGGCGCTTTACTGTGCCAACCGAAATCCTAAGGCGCACCTTCTTGTTTACTTTAAAGACGAAGCGCTGAGCGATTTGTTACACAAGCATTGCCCTAACTCAGAATGTATTCCAGCGGTGGGGGCAGAGATGCTAGCAAAGGCTGCAGTAGACCCGGGGTCAAGTGCGCTTCATCAAGAGTTATTGAGCTCAACAAGAGGCATGACACAGTATTCAACGTATTTCCCTGAAGACGCTGAGTCTGTCACCGTCGCGCCTATTTTCTCTGTGTTTAAAGAGAAGTATCAAGCAACGCTGATCGCCATTGATACGGGGAGTGGTATTGAACTCAACCCAGAGTTAGATCAAGTGGTCAGTAGTGGCACTAAGCTGTTTTATATTGCCGATGAGCGAATTGATGACTTCGATTGGAAAGGCTTCTAAAGCGACTATTTTCATGTCGTCTAGAAACTAAAAAGGCCTCATAATGAGGCCTTTTGGCATGTATAAAGCTAACTTTTATTGAGCTTCAGCCAGTGCAATACCCCGCTGCGTTAGACCGCAAAGCATCACAGGAACCGCATCAAAGATCTCTTCGAACTGCTCTAGGCCTTCGATGCCTTGCTCTGCAAGCGTAGCAATTGACGTTTCTGGATCGTAAAGCATGCTTAGTGAAAGCAGTACACCGCCAACGAGTGCGTTATCTTCGCTCTCTTCAGGCATCAGTGTTTCCCAATCGTCGCGAGCAATCTGCCAGCCTTGAAGTAAGCCTTCACAAAAATCACGAGCGGCAGTGTTCACCACTTCTTCGTCGTCTAATTGACAAGCTTCAGGCCAAACCCAAGTCCCTTCAATCAGTTCTGGGCGGGTTTTATTCCAAAGCTCGATGATAACTTCAATGTAGCTTTCTAGCTGTTCACCATCCGTAAAAGGTGCGACTTCTTCGCCACCCCATAAGAACGGTAGCCACTCATGCGGGGTTAACACATTCGGTGCCGCTGCCATTGCAGTGACAAAGCCCATTGTTTTGTGTTCTGTGATTAGCTTTCCTTCCAACTCTGGAAGCGCAAGAATATCTTGTAAAGTCAAAGTGAGGTACCGTAAAAGGGAACATATTTGCGCTTATAGTACCAATGAACTTGTGCCAATCAAGCTTCAATCTAAAAAGGCTTGATGTCATGGATGATAAACACTAGGTTTAACAGAAAAGAAAACAATAAAAGAATTATGCAGATACGGTCGTCTTTAAAGAAAAAAAGCATGGTAGCGCTTGGATTATACCTTGCGATGTTTATTGCCATTGTCGGTAGTGTGACGTATTACGTCGTAGAATCCCCTGTGCGCGCCAAATTACAACAAAACCTCGACTTGCGTACGCAACTGTTATCCGCATTGATTACAGAGCCACTCAGTAGTTCTCAAGGATTTGTAGACAGTCTCGTTGGGTTTGCTCAAGCGCATCGTAACGGTGATGATGTTATTCTGCTCTTTAAGTCCATGCTGGCGGCGAGCGACGATACGATTGTCAGTGCCGGTATTTGGCCTGAACCTTATGCGCTCGATTCTAAAAAGCTTCTTAATAGTTACTTTTTTAATAAAGCCGACGATGGAAGAATCGATCAGATATATTCTTACAACAACCCCAAAAATGCCCCTTATCAAGAAGAGTATTGGTACACCTCTGTCGTCAACCAAAAACAAGGCACGATCTCTTGGAGCGATGTGTATATCGACCCATACACGCACGTTCGAATGATTACGGCGTCTTCCCCTTAT
Organism: Vibrio sp. 10N.247.311.51; assembly: GCF_041467855.1. Classification (NCBI taxonomy): domain Bacteria; kingdom Pseudomonadati; phylum Pseudomonadota; class Gammaproteobacteria; order Vibrionales; family Vibrionaceae; genus Vibrio; species Vibrio sp. 10N.247.311.51. The sequence continues at coordinate 56,726 of NZ_JBFSVK010000015.1, forward strand.
TATTACGACGGTACTTTTGCCGGTGTTGCGACGGTGGATCTCTCGCTCGAAGAGCTGCTTGGTTTTATCAAGAATCACGCCGAAGAATACAACCTTGGCATTACGCTCAGAGATAAGCTCAACCAAGTGTTGGTTTCGCATAACTTCAACCTCGTTGAAGGCATTTACATCAGTAGAAATCAATTTGGTGATTTTGGCTGGCAAGTGGATGTGGTTAACTCCAAATCACGAGTAGCAGACGAAGTGTTTCGTCAGGTGATGAGCATTGAAGGCGGTATTGTTCCGCTATTGCTACTTTGTGTCATGGCGGGGTATTACTTATTGAACCGTTATTTGATTAGTCCAATCACAAGGATTGCTGCGCAGGTTGATAGCTCGAAAGCGGGCGAAATCATTGATGTGGATTACTCGAGTGATGACGAAATCGGCCATTTGATTAAAACCTTCAATGAAAAGACCATTTATCTCGAAGCGGAAAAGGTTAAAGCTCAGGCATCCACCAATGCAAAAACCGCTTTCCTTGCGACCTTGTCACATGAAATTCGCACTCCGATGAATGGAGTATTGGGTACCGCTCAAATCCTATTAAAAACGCCTCTAAATTCTGAACAAGAGAAGCATCTTAAGAGCTTGTATGAGTCCGGCGATCATATGATGACTCTACTCAACGAGATCTTAGACTTCTCGAAGATCGAGCAGGGCAGGTTGGATCTTGATGAAACGCGTTTCCCGCTTGATTCGATCATCGGCAGTATTAACAGTGTTTACTACACATTGTCTTCCGAGAAAGGGCTTCAATTCAAAGTGTACTCTGAGGTGCCTTCGGGTCGTTGGTACTTCTCAGACAAAGCACGTCTAAGACAAATCTTGTTTAATCTATTGAACAACGCGGTGAAGTTCACCTCCAGAGGCTTTGTTGAGGTGTACCTGAAAGAAGTCGTAGAGGGGAGTGACACCTATCTGAGTATTCGAGTTCGCGATACCGGAATTGGTATTTCTAAAGAAGCTCAAAAGCGTATTTTTAAACCGTTTGAACAAGCGGAGTCTTCGACCACAAGGCGTTTTGGCGGTACTGGCCTTGGCCTCGCGATTGTGAAGAAAATTGCCCAGTTGATGGATGGCAGTATTACCGTCACCAGTGAAGAAGGGATAGGCACGAGTTTTGATGTTCGCTTGAAGATTCAGCCATGCCAGCCAGGAGAAATCGAGAGCTTGCCACACAAGAAGTTGGACTACTCAGGCTTAAAAGTACTGATCGTCGAGGACAACCGAACTAACACGGTGATCATTGAAACCTTCATGAGCAGTAAAGGCTTTACTTGTAAGAGCGTCGAAAACGGTGAACTTGCGATACAAGCCGTGGTTGCTGAGCGCTTTGATTTGGTGCTCATGGATAACCATATGCCTGTTATGGACGGCGTTGAATCAACCACTGCGATTCGTGCTTTGATAGGCGACGTGTCATCGGTATTGGTGTTTGGTTGCACGGCTGATGTCTTTAAAGAGACTCGCGAGCGTATGCTGGGGGCGGGTGTGGATTATATTATTGCTAAGCCGATTGATGAGCGTGAACTGGATGACGCCTTGTTCCGCTATTCAAATAAGCTTTACCAATACCATGAAGTAAAAGTGGATGAGCTCGAAAGCCAAGACGTAAAACCACACGATTCGAAAAGTAAAAGCGAGTCACTGCCTAAACCAGATCTTCGAAACAAAGATAACACTGAAGAGCTGTTAGTGACGCTGTATGTGGCGCTAGAAGACAACAACCTAGAACTGATTCAATTTGCACTAGAGAGCTTACGTGTCCATGTTGAACCTATGAACAACGTTGAACTTACTGAACAAGTCGATAAAGCCTTAGAGCAGGTTTCTTTAGGATCACTACCTACACAAGATGTCATTAATATCATTACTGTAAATCTACCTATGGCTTAAATGTTGTTTAATTACGGTAAGTAAATGACGAATTGTCCAATATTTGACCTTGGTTGGATTTTTTGGTGAAAGTGACTGCTTTTAAAGTGGTTTTTGGTTGTTAATTTACAACTTGATTTTTAATTTGGAATGTATGACTACTAATCTTGTGATTTAATAGCGACATTATCTGGTGAGGTGCAAATGTGCCTTGTTTATATGTTACTAAATCACTAATTAAGCAGTGATATATTTTAGGTTTGTCGTCAATGAAGTCTCGTGGTCCATTTTGTATTCGAAACGCAGCTGCGGATACATTTGCTATGGTCGTTTTCTGTTTTATTTCTGGCATGATCGTAGAAGTGTTTATTTCTGGTATGACGTTTGAGCAATCTCTTGCTTCTCGAACGTTATCTATTCCTGTAAACATTGCTATCGCTTGGCCTTATGGCGTTTTTCGTGATTGGTTCTTGCGCAATGGTGCAAAACTTTCACAAAGCTCATTGATGAAAAATTTGTCTGATTTGATGGCATACGTGTTATTCCAGTCTCCTGTGTATGCTGGTATTTTGTTGGCAGTGGGTGCTTCAGGCGACCAGATCGTTACGGCTGTAACCAGTAATGCCGTTATCTCGTGCGGTATGGGCGTACTTTACGGCTACTTCCTCGATATGTGTCGTAAATGGTTTCGAGTTCCTGGCTACTATCAACAAGCTTAAGAAAAGCAACAAGCGTAAGTGCAGCGAAAGAATGAAATTTGGTTTGTTTTTGATCTAATGAGTTAATTTGTAATCGAACAAACCGAAAAAGCCACTTTTTTTGAGAATGCCCCTTGACCAAAGCAAGCAGAATCAATAAAGTAGCGCCTCGTTGAGTGACATGCTCAACACAAAATTTGTGGAAGGATGGCTGAGTGGCTTAAGGCGCTCGCCTGGAAAGCGAGTATACGTTTATAGCGTATCTGGGGTTCAAATCCCCATCCTTCCACCACTATTCAAAACCCTAGCAGAAATGCTGGGGTTTTCTCGTTTTAGAGCCCCTATATTCCACCTCATCTGTATATCTCCCTAGTATCCGTTCCTTTAATCATTTCTTTATAGTTATTACCTCTATTAATACCGTCGCAGAATTAACCATATTAGGTGTTTTTATCATCGATAATCGCTTGATTTTTGGCATGAACCTAGATTATTAATAGTACGCAATATTATGAATAATCTAACTATTAGGAATCCATAACCCTATGACAGAAACCCTAGTTTCTCCAATGCTCTCTTTTACGATCGCGATTTCGTTACTGTTTATCGGTAAAGGTTTGATTGAGCGATCTGAAGTATTAAGAAAGTATTCACTGCCAGAGCCTGTGATTGGTGGCTTTGTCTGCGCAGCGACCGTAGCGGCGCTTTACTATATTTTTGAAATCCAAATCACTTTTAGCCTAGATGTCAGAGACTTTTTGCTTCTCTACTTTTTTGCTGGCATCGGGCTCCAAGCGGATATTAAAACACTGATTAAAGGCGGGCGACCGTTGTTCATCCTACTGTGTCTTGCTGCCATTTTTATCGTGTTGCAAAACGTAGTCGGAATGGCGGTCGCTTCTGGTTTTGGAATGGATGCGAAAGCTGGCTTACTATCCGGTTCTGTTAGCTTGATAGGCGGCGTAGGCACAACGTTAGCGTGGGCGCCAATGTTTGTGGAAGAGTTTGGTATTGCTAACGCGCTCGAACTTGGTGTCGCTTCAAACACGGTTGGTTTAATTGCTGCGTGTGTGATTGGTGGCCCGATTGCCAACTACCTACTCAATAAACACAAAGTGAGTCCTTCTAATGAAGAAGAGGTTACGGTTGGTGCATTCCAAGAGAGTGAAACAAAGACAGAGCTAAGCCACTATGGCGTTCTTTGGGCATGGCTGATTCTTAACTTAACACTGATGCTGGGTTACAGTTTGAGTGAAGTTATCGACTCAATGGGCCTAAAACTGCCGTTATTCGTTAGCTGTTTAATCGCAGGTATCCTAATCGGAAACGTCGGTCGAGCACTGTTTAAGAAGCGTCGTACACAAGAGAAAATCGCTCAAGGCCGTAAAGGCTTAGCGATGATCTCTGACATCTGCTTAGGCATGTTCTTGACCATGGCATTGATGGGGTTGCGTATCTGGGATCTCGATGGACTGTTTGGCTATATCTCTGTTGTCATGAGTATCCAGATCTTACTTTCGCTGCTGTTTACTGTGTTTGTCGTTTATTACTTGATGGGAAGAAACTACGACTCTGTGGTGATATGTTCAGGCTTCGGTGGTATCACTCTAGGCTCGACCGCAACCGCAATTGTGAACATGACGGCAGTAACTCACCGCTATGGCGCAAGCCCACAAGCGTTCATTGTGGTGCCATTAGTATGTGGTTTCTTTGTTGATTTGATCAACGCATTGGTGATCAGTTTCTTTGTTGGTATGTAACCTTGTCGGCTAGTTCCTAAACGTAGACTTCAAAGCCTAGCGTTGATGCTAGGCTTTGTTGTATTCAAGTATGAGCATTCTCTTCTACTAAGTGTATGTTTAGCTCCGAAGGTAATTGGCTGCTATTGGTGTATATGCGGTCAAAGTCATTCAGTGACGCTACCTTTAGAGCAGCAAAGCGTCCCCATTTGCTGGCATCCGCGACAAGCCAGCTTTCGCGGCTGTTTTTTATGATTGATTTGGATAGGTCAGCCTCAACTTGCTCATGCTCCATGGCGAAATGACTGTCTGTTACTGAGCCACACCCACAAATACCAATGTCGGCTTCAAAATCGGAAAAGAAGTGAACTACGCTACTGCCCACCATATCTTGGTGTTCTCGTCTGAACAAACCGCCAGCCAAATACACTTCAATTTGTTCATTTGCTTCAAGAATGCGAGCCACTTGTAGGTTATTGGTGATCACTCGCAATGCGGGTTTTGCCAACAAATATTGAGCGATGCGAGTGACGGTCGTACCAATCCCCATCATGACCGTTGAACCTTCAGGTATCGCGTCGGCAACCGCTATCGCAATACTGTCTTTTGTTTCAGACTCAACACCAGCACGGAATCGGTAGCTAGTATTAGTGAGCGTAGTGGGTAAGCTCACTCCTCCGTGTACTCTTCGTGCTAGGCCTTGCTCGCACAAGTGGTTTACATCACGACGAATGGTTTGAGTGGTGACAGAAAAAAGCTCGGCTAAGTGGTCGATCTGTATGTCTTGGTTAGCCTTAAGCGTTGCGAGTATTTCTTTCTGACGATGGTTCAGTTCCATAGAAGTTCACTAAAATTGGTTTGGTACGTCGGTGATGATGTTATCGACGCCAAGGTTAAAATATTTAGCCGCCAACTGTGGATCGTTCAAAGTCCATATTTTCAGAACCGCGCCTGAAGCTTTGATCGCCTTCGCCGTTTTCTCATCAAGAATTCGGTGGTCAATATGAATGCTGTAAAGGTCGAGTGATTTGAGTGATTCCAAGCTGAAATCATTCCACACTTCGCAGATAAAGCCTCGTTTAACTTCTGGCATCATCTGTTGGCAAAGGCTTAGCGCCTCCTTTTTGAAGCTTGAGATGAGTAGCTTTTCAGTAGGGAACTGCTTTTGTTCAATCAGTGCCGCGACTTTCTCAACTAAAGGTTGGATAGCTTTATCGTCATAAATTTTGATTTCAAGGTTCAAAGTCACATCGAGCTCTAGGCACTTGTCGAGCGCTTCACTCAACGTAGGAATAGTTGTCCCCGCGAACTCGCTACCAAACCAACTGCCAGCATCTAGCGCCTTGAGTGCGGTTAAATCTAAGTCTGCAATATTGCCCGTTCCGTTGGTACAACGATTTACCGTCTTATCATGAAAAACCATTGGGGTGCCATCAGCGCTTAACTGGGTATCAATTTCAATCCATTTAGCACCAGCTTTCGCGGCTTGTTCAATACTCACTAACGTATTTTCCGGTGCTAAAGAAGCGGCACCGCGGTGGCCTGTGATCATAATTCAATCTCGATGTTCATTTGAAAATTCAGGAAACAGTATCTCTACTTTATTACAGATTTATTATTTATTCGCCATATCTGCTTACTTTATATGAGAGCTAGCTTAAAAGTGTTGTACAGAGTTTATACAATAGTGAGACCTTATGCTCGCAATGTTCAAGTCGCCAAGATTAATGTTCATATGAATGTAATAATTCGCTTACATACTCTACGAAAACTTAATAACACCCTCTATATTTAGAAAACGATAGCCAAGAAAAGGTGATTAGAAATGAAAAAGCTATTAGGTACAGTAATTATGGCGGCAACGCTGCTTGTTGGTTGTGGTGAAGCTGACAAGGCTGGTTCTGAAGCTAAAGATGAGCCGATTAATATCAACATGAGCCTTGTGTTCACTCAAAATGAGTTGTTAACACAAGAACTTATTAAAGCGACCGACAAAATTAGAGAAAGAACCGATGGCTCGGTCAATATTAAAGTTTTCCCTGGTGGTCAGTTACCTGTTTATAAAGATAACTTGGAACAAGTGGTTAACGGCGCAAACTGGATCGCTGTAGAGGATTTGACTTACCTAGGTGATTACGTACCTGATTTTGCAGCGCTTGCAGGCCCAATGTTGTACAACACTTACGATGAATACTTAGCGATGATGGGCACTGAATTTGTCGCTGGTCTAAAGGCTAAAGCCGAAGAGAAAGGCATCAAAGTACTGAATGCAGACTACATGTTTGGCTTCCGTCACATGATCACTAATAAAGAGATCGTGAACTCTGAAGACATGAAAGGCATGCGTATTCGTGTTCCACAAAGTCAGCTGTTCATTAGCACGCTTTCAGCAATGGGCGCAGCTCCAGCTTCTCTTCCATTCCCTGAGACCTATGCAGGTGTTCAACAAGGCGTTGTTGACGGTCTTGAGGGTTCTATTCTGACTATGTACTCAACCAAGATCTACGAAGTGGCTAAGAACATGTCTTTGACTAAGCACTTCCTTGGCACAGTGGGTATCTACATTTCACCAACGCTTTGGGACAAATTTACGCCAGAGCAACAGCAGATCATTAACGAAGAGTTAGAAGCGGGTGCTGAATCTAACACTGCTGAGCTAGTTAAACTGGATGTTGAATACACTCAGAAACTTGAAGAGCTAGGCGTTACCTTCAACGAAGTTAATTCTGATGAGTTCAACCAACTGACTGCGGACGTATACAACCAATTCCCAACATGGAGCGAAGGTATACACGCAACGATCATGCAAGAGTTGGAAACGATTCGAGCGGCACAGTAATCCTGCACACATAAAATTTAATTAGTTAATGATTACGGCCTAAACATCTTTAGGCCGTTTTATTCCTGAAATACCACGTCGTATTAGGTATTTCGCTGGAGAAGTCTTTTGTTTTTATTAAAAAATATTGAAGAAATCCTCGCTTCTATCGCTATTTCGATCACCGTTTTGGTTGTTATCGTTAACGTCGTCTTGCGTTATGGATTTGGCTTTGTTGTCCCGTGGAGTGAAGAGCTGTCGGTTATTTGCTTTATCTGGGCTGTCTACTTAGGAATTAGCTCCTGTTACAAACACAAGCTTCACATGGGAGTCGATGTGGTGGTTGCCATGTTGCCAGAAAAAGCAAAAATTCCATTTAGGCTATGTGTTTCCGTTTTCCTACTGGCTCTGAACATCTTAATGGCGGTTCTGAGTTATCAGTATCTCATGCTATCTAACAAGGTAACGCCAGTAATGGGCGTGTCGTATTTTGTTATCAATGGCGTGCTGTTGCTTTGTTTCTCATTGATGGCGATCCACACCGTTCGATTTATCGCGAGCGATGTCGCTTCTCTAAAGCGCTCTTCTAAGTAGGTACGATTTATGGAAAGCTATCTTCCAATCCTTATTCTGTTTGTTCTATTTCTATTGAACATACCCATCGCATTTTCTCTGATCGCATCGGCGATGGTTTACTTTCTTTTTATCAATGACTCTATTCCGGTGAGCTTGGTCATGCAGCGCTTTATTAGCTCTTCTGAGTCTTTTCCGTTGTTGGCCATTCCGTTCTTTATCATGGTGGGTTCGGTGATGAACTATGCGGGGATCAGTAAGAGCTTGCTTGCCTTTGCTGATTCGATGATTGGTCACAAAACCGGTGGCCTTGCTCAAGTGAATGTCGCATTGAGTACTCTGATGGGCGGTATCTCTGGATCTGCAAATGCGGATGCGGCGATGCAATCGAAGATTCTAGCCCCTGAAATGACCAAGCGTGGTTATGATTTGCCATTCACGGCCGCTGTGACAGCTGCGTCTTCAAGTATCAGCCCTGTGATTCCACCCGGTATCAACTTAATCATTTTTGCGTTGTTAGCGAACGTGTCGGTTCATCAAATGTTTATTGCGGGTTACGTTCCTGCATTTTTGATGGCGTTGTCGTTGATGGTGACGATCGCGTTCATCGCGCGTAAACGTCGTTACAAGCCTTCTCGTTCGGAGCCTGCGTCTGCCAAAGAGCGTTTTCATTACTTCCTAAAAGCGATTCCGGCACTGCTGATCCCGTTCGGCATTATTTTAGGCATGCGTTTTGGTTTGTTTACGCCTACCGAAGCGGGGGCTATCGCCGTATTGCTTTGTGCGATTATTGGCATCTTCGTTTATCGTCAACTGGGTTTACGTCATATCCCGCTCATCATGCGTGAAACCGTGCAGGGCACAAGTAGCGTTATGTTCATCATTATTGGTGCCATGGTCTTCGGTTACTACATGACGCTAGAGCAGATCCCTCACAATGTTGCTTCTGCTTTGATTGAGCTTACCGACAACAAGTTAGTTTTGCTGTTGTTGATTAACGTATTGCTGTTAGTGGTCGGCATGTTCATCGAAGGCGGCGCGGCAATGATCATACTCACGCCATTGCTGCTTCCTGCTGTACTTAACCTCGGCGTTAACCCAGTTCACTTCGGCATTATCGTGATTGTGAATATCATGATTGGTGGTGTGACTCCGCCATTTGGCTCGATGATGTTTACGGTTTGCTCGATTTTAAAAGTTCGTATGGTCGACTTCGTGAAAGAAGTGGCTCCTTTGTTGCTAGCACTACTCACGGTTCTGATGTTGCTGACTTTCTCTGAAAGCTTGGTGATGTTTTTACCGAATTTGCTTTAACACTGTTTAGTGATTGATTATTTAGAGGTGTAGAAATGAATTCGGTATCGAATGAATTGAACCAAAATTGGAAAAAGATAGATTGGGTGTTAACCGATGTGGATGACACCTTAACGTGGCAAGGTCAATTGCCACCTGAAACCTTGATTGCGTTAAGCAAGCTTCGTGATTCAGGGAAAAAAGTGGTTGCGGTAACGGGCGCTTGTGCAGGTTGGTGTGATCACATTGCTCAGTTGTGGCCTGTTGATGCGGTTCTCGGCGAGAACGGCGCGTTTATTATGGAAAAGAAAAATGGCTATCTGACATTGCGTTCTGATGTTCCTTTACCAGAAATCAGTGCCAATCAGAGTAAGCTGAAAGAACAAGTATTAGCTATTTTGGGCGATTACCCAGAGCTCAGTTTAACGCTGGATCAGTCGTACCGCCTGTGTGAGGTGGCAATCGATATCGGTCAAAACCGTCCTAAAGTCGACGATGCCATTATCGAAGAGATTGTCTCTAAGATTCACGCATTAGGTGCACATGCAACAGCAAGCTCTATTCACATCAATGCTTGGTATGGTGAGCACTCTAAGAAAGCGACATCGACCGCGTTTCTCAAAGAGAAGGGGCTATCTGACCAAGAGATACTTGAGCGTAGTTGCTATGTCGGTGACTCGATGAATGACCAATATATGTTTGAAATTTTGCCTAACAGTGTCGGTGTAGCAAATATTCAGCATTACTGGGAACGACTTGAGCATCATCCATCAGTGGTGATGAGCAAGCCGGGCGGGTACGGTTTCTCAGAGTTTGTCGACAAGTTACTTGCGTTAAAATAGCACTCGGTTGGCGGTTTTAACTGCCGATGATTAACATTAAGCACAACTCACTTCCTCGTAGAATTGAGTTGTGTTTTTGTTTTATCACAAGATAAGTGTTCGCTTCTTCACATGGCTTTCGAGCCTTCTTTAAATACTTCTGTTGGTGACTCAGCCCACAACTTGCAAACTTGTTGTGTCGGTAACTCAATTCCTAGATGGGCAAATGAGAAAATTGTGAGACGCTTGATTAAGTGTCAGTCGAATCACAAGGAAGTTGAATGCACCACTTTAATATCCGTGCTCTTGAGTATTTAAACGCGTTGTCAAAATACGGGGCGTTACGTAAGGCATCTAAGATGATGAACGTTGATCCTGCCGCGATGAGTCGGATGCTGACCCAGTTAGAAGCGCAAGCGGAAATGAAAGTATGGGAGCGCAACAACCGCCAATCACTGTTAACCGAAGCGGGTAATGAACTGCTGAATTACTACCGTTCCATTGTTCGTGGAGAGGCCGCTGTACTTGCTCGACTAACCAAGCTTAAAAATCTGAAAGGAGGCAATGTCAGCATTGCCATCGGTGAAGGGTTTATTACCAACTTGGTGTCAAAACCGATGCAAACTTTCATGACTCGTTACCCTGATATCAATCTTTCTATAGAGATCGCTGGGGCATTGGATGCGGTCAAGATGTTGGAAGATCAACAGATAGACTTTGCGATAACCTATGCGTCTGCACCGCACCCTAAACTGCACTCCCACGTTGAACGCAGCCATCCGCTCGAATTGATTGCACCTAAGGGGCATTTCCTTACGATGAAAGAAGCGCCTGTGGTAATGCAAGATATTCAAGACGCTTCTCTCGCCTTGATCGATAACTCGACCGGTATGGGGAGGCTAGTAAAGCAGGCTGAACAAATTTCCCATCTTACCTTGCAGCCAAAGCTTCAAACTAACTCAGTCACTGCTCTGACTAACTTTGTTTCAGCAGGGTTGGGCGTAACCTTTATGCCTAAGCTCACTGTGATCGATGAAATAAAGTCAGGGCAGATTGAAGTGGTTGCGACCGAGTTGGAGATGTTATCGAAGGCGACGGTTAAGGTTCAATCTTTGAAAGGCCGTGCACTCACGCTACAAGCCGAAACCTTGTTGGATTTCTTACTCGAGAACGCCACTTTCTTGAGTCATGACGCTTACAATATCTAGGCTTAATCGATTTACTTAGCGACTCCTACCTAAGCTTTCAAATACCGCCAATATCACACTTCCAAACTGCCGAATTCGTTTTTAAGTCGAATTGATTTTTTGTCAACGCGCTATCTATTGTTAAGTCAACACGAGCGGAATAAGTTACAAATTATTAATGAAACGAGTTTTAGACTGACAGCTGTGTTCGACAGATTTTAGTTTTGTCGGGCATTAGGGGAAGATAATGGAAGTTATTGTAATTGGCAGTGGTGTTATTGGGTTGACCAGCGCTTGGTATTTGGCGAAAGAAGGTCACTCAGTTACGGTTATTGATCGTCAAGATAGCAGTGGTAAAGAAACCAGTTTTGCGAATGCAGGACAAATTTCTTATGGTTATTCTTCACCATGGGCGGCGCCTGGTATCCCTTTGAAAGCGATGAAGTGGCTTACCCAAGAGCATGCCCCTTTAAAAGTTAAGCCTTCACTTTCTCCTGAATTGGTGTCTTGGGCGACTAAGATGCTCGCCAACTGTAATGAAGCCAAATACGCACAGAATAAATCGCGCATGCTGCGAGTCGCTAACTACAGCCGAGAGTGTCTCACTCATCTAAGAACCAGTGAACAACTGTCTTACGAAGGTAGGCAAAAAGGGACGCTACAAGTGTTTCGAAGCGAAAAGCAATTGGACGCTATTCAGCAGGATATGAAGCTATTAACAGAGAGTGGAATCGAACACTCGCTGTTTGATGTTGAACAGTGTCTGTCAGTGGAGTCGGGCTTAGCAGACGTTAAAGACAAGCTAGTGGGCGGCCTGTATTTACCACATGATGAAACCGGTGATTGTCACCAGTTCTGTTTAACCTTGACTGAGAAAGCCAAGCAACTCGGCGTTCAGTTCGTATTTGATACTGAAGTGGTCAAGCTCAATCATCAGAATCAAACCATTGAGAGTATTACAACGACTAAAGGCGAGTTCAAAGCGGATGCTTACGTGGTTGCTTCAGGAAGCTATTCTCGAGAATTGCTGAAGCAAGTCGATTTGTCGATTCCGGTTTACCCAGTGAAAGGGTATTCGTTAACACTACCGATCGTGAATGCAGATAAGTCACCAACTTCGACTGTGATGGATGAAACCTACAAGGTAGCGATGACGCGATTTGATGACCGTATTCGTATCGCGGGTACGGCCGAGCTTGCGGGTTTTAATTACCTTATCCCTGAAAAACGCAAAGCCACGATTGATATGGTGATAAAAGATCTTTTCCCACAAGCGGGGGATTTCTCTAAGGCTGAATACTGGACTGGGTTAAGACCAATGACACCAGATGGTACGCCTATCATAGGGAAGACGCCTATCAAGAACCTATTTACCAATACGGGCCATGGAACTCTAGGTTGGACAATGGCATGTGGCTCAGGAAAGATCTTGGCAAGCGTGATCAGTGGCTCTGCCAGTGATATTAAAACTGATGACTTAAGTATCCACCGCTATATGTAAAAGCAAGCCGTTAGCTATCTTGCCTATGGCTTGATGATATCGACATTAGGAGCATAAATAGGATGCTCCTAATGTTGTAAATCTAGGTGCATGGTTTTAAGTTTCTTCTATTTATAATCACGAGATGAATTGAGACTTAAATGACCTTAGCTCTGGCGGTAGCCCCTTATTTACGAGGTTAATAGCTTTACGATGTTCTAATCCAATGGAGCTCACTACGTCCCCAAAATGTTGGTTAAATAGTGAATCAAACTTACCGCTGAGCATGTGTTCTTGCAGTTTGTCATGCAGTAATTGAGCTAGTTGTGCTTTGTCTGGGTGGACATAGAAGACCAGTGGAAGAGGGTAATAAAGCACAATACTTTTTTCTATGACTAGCCCATCCAGAGAATTGGTGTGTTCTTGGTATATGCTTTCTACTTCATTGGCACCGAGTGACACATAATCACATTTTTTATCTGAGAGAAGTTTAAGAGTCTCTGGTAACGTTCCTTGCTCTAGTACTCGATATCCATTTGCTCTAAACAGCTCAGCATCAGACCATGTGGCAGGAATTCCAGCGATAAGTGATTTCAGTTTATTGCTGTTGATATTATGGAAGGTGGGTTGATCTTGTTCCCTAATTATTAGGATACGGTGCCCTAGTAAGCCTTTACAAATTGGAGAGTTGAGTTTGATTGTAGGCTTATCAGCAAATTTACGGTTTCCCGCCACCGTGACGAGTACATCATAATTCTTGCGGAATATATTTCCTTCATCCTCAGCCCTTGGAAAGTCAGTATTATCGCTGTGAACGACAATAGGTTCGTTCGGATCCCAATTCAACAAGCTATGAATTAGCTCCAACTCATAGTGCTGTCTTTTACCTGATTTATTGCCATTCCAAAAGTTAAACATAGTTGTCCTAAGGGGGAGCTTACATTTCATGACTGGTATGCTGACATAGGTTTGGCACTCAAGAAAGCGCTTTCTTCTGTTTTTGAGAGAATCATATATAGATACAGCTTATGAATGTTGAGAATCGTGACGGAAAGGCTATTTTAAAGAAAGCACATAAGTTTATTGATGGGTGAGAGATTCGACGATTAGGGAAGACGATGGAGTACCATTAGTGTATTTTAACTTATTGTTTTTAATTTATTTTTCGTGTTAGTAAACAATTAATGCGACGAATGGCACTGTTGTGTATTTCTATTCTCAATCTATTCTAAATTTGTGATCTATGGTTCGTTTCACCGAAATGTAAGTTGAAGAATCATTCTATCGGCTTATTATCCACCTAAAGAAAGCGGTTTCTTGATGCAAGTGGCCGATAGTGAATACGAAAACACCCCCTTTTTTTAAAGTTAAAAGAAAGCGCTTTCTTTCTGGTTATTATCATTAAAAGGACAACGTGATGCACAAAAAGACATTGATTGCTTCGCTCGCCATTGGAGCTTTATTCGGAGCCTCTGTACAAGCAGATGAAGTTAAGCAGGGTGGTACACTAACGGTGCCAATTATCAATACTGGCTTTGTTGAAAACTTTAACCCTTATACAACTAAAGACTTACTGCATGGGGTAATGTTTGAGCCATTGGTCGTATTCAACAACATGACAGGTGATGTTGATTATCGCCTGGCTGAGTCGGTTGAGTATTCAACTGACCTGAAAACATTGACGCTTAAGTTACGAGAGAATTTGAAGTGGTCTGATGGTTCAAAGTTAACTGCAGACGACGTTGTTTTTAGCTTTATGTTGACTAAAGAGGCACCAGCTTTTGACCAGAAAGGTATTTGGTCTTCAGGTAACTTAAAAGAAATCAAATCTATTGACGCGCGAACTGTCGTGTTTGAGCTGACGGAAGCGGATTCTACATTTGCTTGGAACTTAGAGCGTTACCATATTGTACCAAAGCATATTTGGTCGAAAGTTGAAGAGCTGACAACGTTTACCAACCTTAACCCGGTAGGTAGTGGCCCAATGACGACGGTTAAATACATTAAACCGCAACAGATGGAGCTGTGCCGAAACCCAAATTACTATTTAGAAAATAGACCTTATTTAGATTGCATCAACTTCCGTTCTTACAATGACAACTCTCAGATCCAACCTGCCTTAATCAAAGGTGAGATTGATTGGGGTTCAAATTTTATTGCTGACGTTGAGTCAACATTTGTCGATATGGACAAAGAAAATAATCATTTTTGGTATCCAGCGAATGATGCGATCCACCTTTACGTAAATACCAAAGAAGCGCCATTTGATGACCTAAGAGTACGACAAGCACTTTCTATGGCACTTGATCGTGAAACCATCGTTGATATTGCTGCCTACGGTTATCCGACTGCAAACTTCAATGCTGGTGGCATCGGTGAGCTATACGAAACGCACATTGATAAAAATGTATCTAAGAAATATGGCTATCTAACTAAGTACGATGTTGAAAGAGCAAACGCTTTACTTGATGAAGCGGGCTTAGTTGACAAAAACGGTGATGGATTCCGCGACAAAGCAAACGGGGAAACGGTTGAGTTTGATATTGAGGTTGTAAACGGTTGGACCGACTGGATCCAAGTGGTTCAGATGGTATCTGAATACTTTGAAGAAGTGGGTGTGAAAGCAAACGTTAAGACCGTGGATTGGGCGGTATATGACAGCAATTTGAAAGAAAGTAAATATACCATGTCAATTAACTGGTCAATGGTAGCGACAAATCCAATCTTGGCGTACCAAGAGTACTTCTCAACATCTCGAATCGGAAAAACTTGGCATGCTGGTCACGGTGTTAATTCACCAGAAATCGACGCATTGATCGACAGCTTCGGCAACATTGGTGATGCAGAGCAGCAAGAGAAAGTGTTGAGTGAACTTCAGGAGTTTACCGCTGAAAACCTTCCCTTTATCCCTCTATTTTCTAACCCAACTTGGTTCCAATACAGTACTAAACATATTGTTGGTTGGCCAAGTGAAAAAGACCCATACGTACAGCCAGTATGGTACGACGGTGGTAAGAGAGTAATTATTCTCAACAATCTACACCTTAAGTAAGTTATTTTTGAGAGGGCTACAGCTTAGGTTGTAGCCCCTAGGTTAAAAGATTTTTATGTCGTTTTTAATTCGCCGATTTGGCTTCTATTTTACCGCTTTCTTAATCGCTATCTCGTTTAATTTCATGTTGCCTCGCCTAATGCCAGGTGATCCTGTTGATGCTCTTTTCGCTGCAGCTCAAGGTCGAATGGATCCTGCTCAAATGGATGCTGTTCGAGAAATGTACGGTTTTGTTGATGGCAATGTTTTCGAACAGTACTTCGCTTATATGAAAAGCGTATTTACTCTGGATTTGGGGCCATCAGTACTTATGTTTCCTGTAAGTGTCTCAGATGTCCTTGCTATGGCACTGCCGTGGACTATGTTTCTCGCGCTTGGTTCGTTGATTGTCGCTCTCATCATTGGTGTCAGTATTGGTACGTATGCATCGTATCGACGTGAAGGGCTATTTGGACAAATTGTTCCGCCAGTTTTGGCATTTATTAGTAATTTCCCGTACATCGTGACCGCGTTACTGTTGTTCTATTTCTTCGGTTTAAAACTTGAACTATTGCCTTTGGCATACACCTATGACCCATCGTTAGAGCCAGGTTTTACATGGGAGTTTATTTCTAGTGTGGCCAAACACGCTGTGTTGCCTATGGGCTCAATGGTCTTGGTTGGTATCGCAACATGGGTCTTCAATATGCGTAATGCGATGATCAACGTGTTGGGTGAGGATTACGTAACGATGGCAGAGGCCAAAGGCTTGAGTAGTTATCGTGTTATGTCTCGCTATGCTGGTCGAAATGCCATCCTTCCTGTTGCGACCGCTATTGCAATGGCAATCGGATTCTCATTCGCAGGTTCAATCATGACCGAAGTGGTTTTTAACTACCAAGGCTTGGGGAACATCCTTCTTAAAGGCATCGTTGCTCGTGATTACCCACTTATCCAAGCCATTCTTCTTATCTTGGTGACAGCGGTACTTACCGCTAACTTTATTGCCGACCTCCTATATGTCTGGCTTGACCCTAGAATCTCGAATTGAGGCGCATGATGGATAATTTAATGGACACTCAAAAAACCGCTAACCAGCCGAATATGCCAGTACGTGAGCCAAAATGGTCGTGGAAAAACGTAAAGAAAACTCTCGGTAAAGCTTACGCATTTTTCTACGGTAACCCCCCGGCCATTATAGGTACTTTTTTACTTACGATTGTCTTAGCCGGGGCGTTATTTGCACCTGTATTATCGACTCATAACCCAGAAAAGCGCGTAGCACGTCCACATGTTGCACCAAGCTCTGAGCATATTATGGGCACGACTCGTAGCGGACGTGATGTATATAGCCAGGTTCTATTTGGAGCAAGAAAGTCGCTTACTGTTGCGATCTCTGCGGGCGTAATAGCCATGACAATAGCAGTGCTAGTTGGGGTTTCATCTGGTTACTTTGGTGGAAAAGTCGATGAACGCTTGAACTTCATTACTAACGTATTTCTTGTGTTTCCACAATTACCCTTGCTGATTGTTCTCGCCGCATTCTTAGGGCAGGTCGGTTCGCTGGTTATTACCGTGTTGTTAGGGATAACCTCCTGGCCTTGGGGGGCTAGGGTGATTCGTGCACAGACCATGGCAATTAGAAGCAAAGAGTTCATCATTTCTGCAGAGGTGATGGGGGAATCAAAAATCCGCATTATTTTAGTCGAGATCTTACCAAACTTAGTTTCGATTGTTTTTGGTGGCTTCCTAGGCACGGTTATCTACGCAATGGGCTCCGAAGCTGGTCTAGGTATTTTAGGTTTAGGTGATGCAACAGAGGTGAGTTGGGGCTCTATGTTGTATTGGGCACAGACCTCTTCATCGTTATATACCGGTGCATGGTGGGAAATGCTGGTGCCTGCACTAGCGTTAGCGATTACTGGTGGTGGACTCGCATTGATTAACATGTCTATTGACCAAGTGAGCAACCCTAAATTACGTACGGGCCCACACATCAAACTGTGGCACAAACTTAAAAAAGAAGCAGATAAACGCCGAGGCCTATAATGAGCAATCTATTAGAAATTAATAACCTGTGTGTTGATTACGTTTCTCCTAATGGCGTAGCAAGAGCCGTTAATGACGTTAGTATTTCCATTGCGCCCGGTGAAACGCTCGGTATTGCCGGTGAATCTGGTTGCGGTAAAAGTACATTGGCTTTTGCTATATCACGATTACATAAAGCACCAGCGCTTATCTCTGAGGGTGAAATACTCTACAAAGGGCAGGATGTTTTAAAGATGAATAACAAGCAGCTACGTGACTTCCGTTGGAATGACGTTTCTATTGTTTTTCAAAGCGCAATGAATTCACTTAATCCCGTTATTACCATCGGTGAGCAGCTAACGGACGTTATTCTAGCGCACAAAAAAATACCTTATAAACAGGCTCACGATCGTGCGGTCGAGCTGTTAGGAACGGTTGGGATTCATGGCGATAGAATGTCGAGCTTTCCCCATCAACTGAGTGGAGGGATGCGTCAGCGAGTTGTTATTGCGATTGCTTTGGCGCTGGAACCTAAATTGATCATCATGGATGAGCCAACAACGGCACTTGATGTGGTGGTCGAACGTGAAATCTTGAATGAACTGTATGAGCTGAAGAGTAAGTTTGGATTCTCTATTCTGTTTATTAGTCACGACTTAAGCCTAATGGGCGAAATTGCTGATCGAATTGGCGTGATGTATGCGGGTAACCTTATCGAATTAGGTGATGCGAAAACGGTATTTAGTGAACCTAAGCATCCTTATACAAAAGGGCTTATCTCTTCATTTCCGACTATTCATGGGCCAAAAGAACGTCTCTACGGGATCCCTGGGAATCCTGTCAACCTTTTGGATACACCTCAAGGATGTAACTTCCAAGAGCGATGTGGCGAATGCATTTCAATGTGCATTAAAAGTGAGCCTCGTTTGGGCGCTATTGCGACTGGGCATCACGTATCTTGTCACCTAGTTTGAGCGAAAGATTATGAATACTTTAAAGAACGTTGATAAAAGCGAAGTTATCTTATCAGTTAAGAATTTGGTAAAAGATTTCCCACTTGGCCAGTCAGTCAAAAGCAATATGATGCGAGCCGTAAATGATGTTTCATTTGATCTTCGTAAAGGAGAAGCATTAGCGATTGTTGGCGAATCTGGCTCAGGGAAAAGTACAGGAGCTCGAATTCTTACCCGAATTTACGATAAGACGGCTGGAGATATCGAATTCAAAGGTGAGCCTCTGTCTGATTATATTGAAAAATATGGTGAGCTTGAATATGCACGCCAAGTGCAAATGATTTTTCAAGACCCGTTTGGCTCGTTGAATCCTGTACATACGATTTACCACCATATTGCGCGACCATTACTTATCCATAAACGAGCAGAAAAAGAAGCGATTCCGAACCTCGTTTATGAATTGCTTGAAATGGTTGGGCTTACACCAGTTAAAGAGACCGCAGAGAAGTACCCCCATGAACTAAGTGGTGGACAACGACAGCGTGTCGCAATTGCACGCGCAATTGCTGTTAGCCCTGAAGTTATCCTAGCTGATGAACCTATCTCTATGCTTGATGTGTCTGTGCGGTTAGGAATCTTAAACCTAATGGCTGACTTGAAGGATAAGCATGGTATTTCGTTCATGTACATCACTCATGACATTGCGACAGCGCGTTATTTTGCTGAGAAAACGGCGGTGATGTATGTAGGACATATGGTCGAATGGGGCAATAGCGACAACGTCACTCAGAACCCACAACATCCGTATTCTCAGTTGTTGTTGTCAGCAGTGCCAGAAGTCGGTAAATCGGGCAAGCGTGACATGAACGTGAAAAAAGGCGATATCCCTTCTTGGAAGCCAAGTAGCGTAGGTTGCCCGTTCGCAAGCCGTTGTATGAAAGCCGATAAACTTTGCACGCAATCAATACCAGAACCGACTCAAATTGCAGAAGAGCATTTTGCTCGTTGTCATCATTTGTAAACTTTAAATCCTTTTTGAAACGCAAAAGAAAGCGCTTTCAAAGTTTAAGTGTAAGAATTTTTTGGAATTTTGATATGAAACAAGACTACAACTCAACACCAGAGGTCGATGGCAAGTTCGTTGATTTAGATGGTGAGCGTTACTACCAAATCTCTAATGTTGACCAAATGACGCCATTCTTTATTAGCGTTGTATCGTCGAGCGATCACTGGTTATTTATTTCATCAACAGGCAGCCTTTCAGCTGGACGCATTCGTCCGGAAAATGCGCTTTTTCCTTACAAGTCTGTTGACCATATTCATGAAAATGCGGAAAACACCGGCTCAAAATCCATCTTCCGTATTGAACATGGCGACAAGGTTGTACTTTGGGAACCGTTTAATACATTCCATGATGGTATTTTTGATGTTGAACGCAATCTTTATAAAAATACGATTGGAGACAAGATTGTATTTGAAGAGATAAACCATACTTTGCAACTACAGTTCCAATACAGCTGGAATACGAGTGAAAAATACGGCTTTATTCGTCGTTCAAAACTGACCAACCTCGCGAGCTTTGAGCGTAAAGTCGAAGCACTAGATGGCTTACAAAATATACTTCCTTCAGGCGCTCCGTTATCAGCTCTTCAAACAAGAAGTGCATTAGTTGATGCGTACAAGTGGAATGAACAAGTTGATGGTAGTTCATTAGCTCTGTTCAGCATGTACGCGAAATTGAGCGATAGAGCCGACCCTGCTGAATCTTTGCTAGCGACGACAGTCTTCAGCTTAGAAACGGAAAGCAGCCAAATTTTATTGACGAGTGCTCAAGTTAATGCGTTCAGAAAAGGTCGAGCGGTTAAAAGTGAACCTTTAACGAAAGGGGTTAGAGGGAGCTATTTAGTTCATAAGTCTCTGACGCTGCGAGCACATCAAACCAAAGTTTGGTCGATTGTCGCTGATATAGACAAGACTCATTCCGATATCTGTCAGCTTCAATCTGAGCTCTCTGTTCCTGCTAACCTAGCACTAGCTTTAGAAAAGAGCGTTGCAGATAATCAAGATGAATTGATCACATTAATGTCTGGCGCGGATGCGTGGCAAATAACAGCTGAAGAAAATACCAGCGTTCACCATTACGCCAATGTGTTGTTCAATAACATGCGTGGTGGCGTGTTTGAAAACGGCTATATGTTAGAAAAGGTTGACGTAGTTAAAACTATGGAAAAGGCCAACTCTCAGGTAGCTGGCCGCCATCAAGACTTTTTTGATCAGTTAGGGGATGTTTTCAGCCATTCTGAATTAGTTTCGCGCGCTAAAGCGACAGGGGATTCTCAATTAGTTCGATTGAGCTACGAGTATCTACCGCTTACTTTTGGACGTCGTCATGGTGACCCTAGTCGCCCTTGGAACCACTATGAGATTAAGCTTAAAGATGAAAATGGCGAACGCTTACTTTCTTATCAAGGCAACTGGCGTGATATTTTCCAAAACTGGGAAGCGATGGCTCTTAGTTATCCAGGGTTCATCAAATCATTCATCTCTAAGTTTGTTAATGCTTCAACGGTGGATGGTTACAATCCGTATCGAATTACTAAAGATGGTGTAGATTGGGAGCTGTTAGAGGCGGATGATCCTTGGAGTAACATTGGTTACTGGGGCGATCATCAAATCATTTATCTATTAAAATTCCTTGAGTTAGCAGACAAATTTGAGCAAAGCGATCTTATCGAATTACTAGAGAGTGACATTTTTAGTTATGCCAACGTGCCTTACGAGCTTTGTGGAGTTCAAGGCCTCTTTGATAACCCTAAAGATACCGTAGAGTTCAACCAAGACTTGCAGGAATTGACAGAGCAACGTGTAAAGAGCTTAGGCAGTGACGGTCGCTTGTTGATGACGGGTGACCAAGAAGTTTATATGGTCAACTTAATGGAGAAGATACTCGTCCCTTTATTGGCGAAATTGAGTAACTTAGTGCTTGATGGTGGTATTTGGCTCAATACACAACGTCCAGAATGGAATGATGCAAACAACGCTATCGTTGGCAACGGCCTCTCAATGGTAACCTTGTACTACATGCGTCGCTATGTTGCCTTTATGCAGCGCCTGTTAGAGAAGTCACCATCGTCATACAGTATTTCCAAAGAAGTGTTTGAGTGGATGTCTTCTGTTACACAGATCGTTTCAGAGGCAAATACAGAGATTCGTCAAGATACGGTCACTCGTCAAACGCGTAAAGCAATGCTGACTAAGCTGGCTAAATCCGCTGCTAATTATCGTGAGCGCGTGTACCGAGTAAATGGATTCTCAGGGAAAACGAAAGTTGAGAAAGAAGCGATTGTTCAATTGATGGGCGCGAGCTTAAAAGTCCTAGATTCTACGATTGCAAACAACTTGCGTGAAGACGGTTTGTACAATGCGTATAACATCTTGAGTTGTTCTGGTGAGAGCTTAATGGTTGAAGAGCTTTACCCTATGCTAGAAGGGCAAGTTGCAGTATTGAGCTCGGGTCTATTATCATCTAAACAAGCGGTTGAGTTGTTGGATAAATTGTTTGCCAGTGACATGTATCGTGCTGATCAAAATAGCTTCATGCTTTACCCTGACCGTGAGCTGGCTTCTTTTATGGACAAAAACTGTTTAGACGCTAAAGACATTGACCAGAGCAAATTGTTAAGCATGATGGTTGTTGCCAAAGATAACCGATTAGTAAACCAAGACAGCAAAGGTTCTTACCACTTCAATTCAAGCTTTGAAAACAAAGGTTTCCTTCAGGCTGCGATTGATGAAATTAAAGCCGATTACCCGTCAATTAGTGATGATGAATTTTGTCATGTATCTAGTTTGTATGAGCGTGTATTCAACCATAAAGCCTTTACTGGGCGTTCGGGAACCATGTTTGGTTATGAAGGTTTAGGTTGTATCTATTGGCATATGGTTTCTAAGTTGCTGCTAGCTGTGCAAGAAAACTATCAGCATGCTTGGAGTATGGATTCTAATAGCCAGGAAACTCTTAAATTAGCGGATTACTATTACAAAGTGAGAGCTGGTATTGGTTTCAACAAAACGCCGGAAAACTACGGTGCGTTTCCGACGGATCCGTATTCTCATACGCCAAAGCACTCTGGAGCACAGCAGCCAGGGATGACAGGGCAAGTTAAGGAAGAAGTGATTACCCGTTTTGGCGAGCTAGGTCTAGAGGTCGTTGATGGAACAATTGTAATTAACCCTTCACTTCTTAGTCCTAAAGAGTTCTTACAAAAAGCGGCGACTTTTGACTGCCAAAATATTGAAGGACAAATGCAGAGCTTTATTGTTCAGGCTGGGCAACTGGCTTTTACTTACTGCCAGGTACCGTTTATTTACCAACTCAATGATGAGCCAACACAGGGTATTGAAGTTCAGTTTAAAGACGGAACAAGTGAGGCATTTGCATCGTTAACGCTAAATCATGAAATGGCTTCACAGCTCTTTTCTCGTAGTGGTCTCATTGAGAAAGTCGTTGTCGTGTTGTCAAAGCACCAGTTACTCTAATTCTAATTTAAAGTGAAATAAAAAGGCTCTAAGTGAATACTTAGAGCCTTTCTTTTAAGTGTAAAAAATGGGGTGCTTGATATACAAAAATCAAAGCTTAGCCACGGACTCTCTTACAATCAATGTCGGTGTTAGTTTATGTTTCAATGGGTAGTCGCGTTTATTAATTAACGATAAAACACCTTTTGCAGCTTCTTCTCCCATTTCATGGACAGGAAAGTCGACCGTCGATAAGCGAGGACGAATATGCTGGCTGTGAGTATCGTTATCGAAGCCTACGACCGAAAGGTCTCGCCCAATAATGAGGTTTCTCTCTGCCGCTACGTCATATACAGCAAGCGCTATGTTGTCATTTTGACAGAAAATCGCGGTGATCTCAGGGTCTCGGTCTAACAAGCGTCGCGCAGCTTCGTGGTTACCTTGATGATCAAAGCGCCCCTCTACAAACAGCCCTGCGTCGTATTCGATACCGAACTCTAACAAGGCATTTCGATACCCTTGAAAGCGATCTCTACTATCAACTTTACTCAACTGGCCTGTGATACAAGCGACTTTTTTATGCCCGTTCTCAAGTAAGTGCTTCGTTGCAAGGTAGCCACCAAGCTCATTATCAATGTAAATACAGCGATCAGAAATCTCAGGAATAAAACGGTTGAGAACAATCATTGTTTCACTGTCTTTCGCTATTTTGATCAGTTCGTCATCACTGAGCTTGTCTGAGTGAACAATGAGGCCATCCACAAGTTTAGATTGCAAAAACTGGATAGAATCGAGCTCTTTGGTTCGTGACTCCTGGCCACTTGTAACGATTAAGTGAATATTATTTTGGCGAACGGTATCTTCAGCTGTATGCATTAATGGTCCATAGAAAGGCCCATCAAGCGAACCAACTAGCATGCCAATGCTATTTGAACGACTGGAGGCTAGAGCTTGTGCAAACGCATTAGGCTTGTAGCCCAGTTGCTCAATAGCTCTAAATACTTTTTCGCGATTGGCTTCCTTTACCGTAGGGTGACCATTTAATGCTCGTGAGACGGTTGATTGAGAAACTTGAGCAAGTTCAGATACTTCTTTAATGGTGATCAATGGTAGTGGCCTTATCTCTACAAGGAGTGAACTAAGCCATATTACCTTCGTGATCAATAAGAGCCTAGTAATCCAATGATTAATATTTAAAAACTCTGAACTGCTTAACGCTAAATTTGAAGGTTAAGCATACAAAGTAAGGTCACGAATATTTCCATATACTCGTTCAAATATCAAGCAAGCGCTTTCTTTGTGTTGTAATAAAAGTGAATCTGTTTTCTGAGCTTCGTTGTAAGCTAGAAAAAATAGAAGCCTGAGAATAAAGGGATTCTAAGGTGTTATGCAGATAATCAAGTTACAAAAATTCTTGAGAATCTACACAAACCACAATGAAATTTAGCAAAATGTGAAACTCAACAAGAAAGCGCTTTCTTAAGGTGAGCATTGTCTCTTTTTTGAACTATGCACTTTTATATACTCATTTTGAAACAGTCGTGCATGGCATATTGGGTCCATGATCGCGGAGTTATTCATTTATCGACTTTCTGTTATGGGCTCCGATATTACGTGTCGCCTGCTTAGAAAGTCGTGATACAAGGAGTTGTAATGCAAGATCTAACCAATCAGGTAAAGATATTAACGTCTTTTATTTCTGCCGCTTTGATGTCTGGCTGCACGGTGATAGAGCTGCCGGTATCCGAAAGTGCTGACTTAGCTCAAACTGAAAAACCGATCGTGCTATCCCATGCTCCAGTTACTTTAAGTCCAGACTGGCAATTGGTGTGGGAAGACCAGTTTGAAGGCGAGCAAATAAATAAACGTAATTGGTCATTAGAAGTGAACTGTTGGGGAGGAGGGAACAATGAACAACAGTGCTACACGGATGATTCTAATAACGCATTTGTTAAAGATGGCTTTTTACACATTGTCGCGCTGAAGCAAAGTCATACTGGGCCTGACAATGCCGAAGGTACGACTGGCGGAGCAACTAAAACACTCCCTTATACTTCTGCGAGGCTGAGCACAAAAGACAAGCGTGACACCAAATATGGCCGTTATGAAATCAAAGCAAAGTTACCTGGTGGACAAGGTGCATGGCCCGCAATTTGGATGCTGCCAACCGACAATAAATATGGTACATGGGCTGCTTCTGGCGAAATCGATATTATGGAAGCGGTTAACCTAAACACACTTTCAGATGCGGCGGGAGCGAAAAATGATGATCTAGAGAGCCGAATCTACGGGACGTTACATTACGGACGAAATTGGCCAGACAATGTTTATAAAGGGCAAGCCGCGACATTGCCAAATGGTGTGAACCCTACTGAGGGCTTCCATACATACGCGATTGAGTGGGAAGAAGGTGAAATTCGTTGGTATGTAGACAATATTCATTACGCGACTCAAACTCAAGAGGGCTGGTACAGCCAATATGAAGCGGAAGAAGGGAAACTCATTAATGCGAGTGGAGCAGCTCCGTTTGATGAAAAGTTTCATTTGTTATTGAACTTGGCTGTCGGTGGGGCGTGGTCAGCGAACGCAAATGATAAAGGCATCGACGAAGGTTTGTTTCCGAAAACAATGCTAGTTGATTCGGTCAAGGTATACCGTTGTAAGGTTGATCGTTGGAAAGGAAAAGGGTGTGCAAGTCGTTCTGAACATGCAATACAAGTGATAGGGCACAAAGCTCCAGAGATCTTAGCAACCGATGATAGTTATGCTGATGGACCAACGTTGGAGATTTTTACCGAAACTCTTAACGCAAGCTTGGCTTATGCAAGTTATGACCCATTGGATATTGTTGACTATCAAGAAGTGACCGAACCAGATCGTGGAACAGTGCTACAAGTGAATAAGAATCAAGGATCAGGAAATATCTATTTTCGTTCTCCTGTAACAGATGTGACACATTGGCAAGAAACGGGTGAACTGGTCTTTGATTTGAAAGTAGAGAGCATGGCCGACGGGGTTGAACTATTGGTTAAGATGGACAGTGGCTGGCCGAAAACAAGTGACTATACCGTGCCGCTATCAGCAATCAATGAATGGAAGACGGTACGTATTCCAATCGCTGACATTTTAAAGAGAGACAACCGTTTTGCTGGTGGGAATCAAGCTGATCCAACAACGATCACTAACCTTTTAGTGTTTGAGCCTCAAGGAGAAATGAGTTTTAAATTAGACAATATTCGATTTGAAAAGTAAGCTTTTTAACAAAAGGGTTTGAATAAAATTCTGAATATAAAGGGAACATACGATGTATGTTCCCTTTTTTATTTCGACGAGCATTCCAGGAAGATAATCGACGATGTATTCCGAAACAGGTTCTGAGTGATTGAACGGAGTAATTCGTCCTTAATATGTGAACAGTGATATTTTACTTGGTTCCATGATTGTTCAAACAAAATACTTAACATCTCTATTTTTGTGACTCATGCATAAGAAAGCGCTTTCTTTGGTGGGGTTGATCACGGTTTATATTCACAAGATCCATTTATACTCTTTCCATACCAACTGAGCGGTTAAAGCCAATAAGGTTAAGAGTGCATAGTGAATGTGGGCTTAGATTTGATCTTCTTTAAATCTGTTCGATTGGTTTTTTTAAGAAAAATAAAGAAAGCGCTTTCTTTTTGAAAGTATAATTTGGAACATGGAGTTATTATGAAACTTTCTAAGCTTACCCTTGCTTGTTTAGTCGCTACTGCTGGCTTGTCTACTGTACCTACTGCATATGCCGAAAAATCGGATGGATTTGAATTTCACGGCTATTTCCGTGCCGGTGTTCTATTCAGTGAAAATGACGATTTTAAACGTGCAAAGTTCCCAGCATCTAAAGAGCGTTTAGGTCGATTGGGTGTTGAGTCGGATAGCCACTTTGAAGTAGCACTGCAGAAAAATTTTGAGAATGACGGTGGTCAGAAAATTCGAATCAAAACACGAGCTGCAGCCAATAATGCGGAATATGCAACTAACCAACTTGGTGCCAATGCCGATGCAACCAACAGCGAAATTGGTATGGCAGAAACTTTTGTCGAGTTTGAAGGTGTATCTGAAACCGGTGTTGTATGGGGTGGTAAGCGCTTTTATGGTAAAGATAATTACATCTTTATGACCGACTTTTTCTACACGGATATGTCAGGTACTGGTGTTGGTATTGAAGGTGTTGAGCTAGGTGGCAATAAGTGGGACTTTGCTTATATTGCGAGCGATGACTCTGGCGATACAAGTTTCTGGGGTGACAGCAACAACATCATGCATGCACTTCATGCTGGCGTGAACTTTGGCAGTGTTGAGCTTCACGCTATGGCTAAGTATATGCCAGACAATATGGTCGATTTAGGTTTTGGTAATGGCCCAGAAGCATTCGCTGAGAATGGCTATGAAATGACGGCAATTGTTCACACTGAGTCTGTCTTTGGGTTGTCAGATAAAGGTTTTACAAAATACATCGCGCAGGCTGGTAAAGGCTTAGGTTCGGGTAACCTTTTAGGCGGTACTCTTACGACTTACAACACGTACAAGCCTGGTAGTGACTATCAAAGTTGGTTAACGACAGGCACGGGTTGTGGTACGTCTTGTTTGAAGGCTGTTGATGAAAACGATGTATCACTACGTGCTTTAGCATGGGGTGGGTACTTTTTTGAAAATGGTGTGAATATTTTCCACTCTCTTCAAACCCAGTACAACGATTTTGACAATGGTGACACAGACGGCTGGGTATCAGCAATGGTGCGACCAACGTTCCCAATTTCAGAAAACTTCTTTATCGCTACCGAAGCTGGTTATATGTACAACTACGAAGACCGTAATGGTGAGTCAAAGAATTCTTATGATTACAAGCTAACAGTAGCACCGACTCTAGTTGTGCACTCTGGCTTCGGTCCATCTCCAGAAATTCGCTTCATGGCATCTTACCTTGATGGTGAAATGCAAGACGGCACGGGTAAAGAGGGTGACTTTGTTGTAGGTATTCAAGCTGACATGTGGTGGTAGAATTTTTACCTTCGGGTCTTAAGTGATATCGAGCATACCGGGGGAGTGGTATGACGGCCTTGCCTTTAGGGCGGGCAAGGCTCTCGATATCCCTATTTATTGCAATAGTTGAGCTCTTTCCTAGCAGCACAAAGAGTTTCATTTTTATTGCTATGAGTCTTCCATATTTGAATGTCGTTTCAAGTGTGTTCTTGCCAAAGATACTCATCGACCGCTTCGAAAGAAGCGGTTTTTTTATGTGTGACATATCTAACCTTTTAAGGCTTAAAGGGGAAAGGGTTATGAATTATGGGAAGCATGTTGCTTTCTAAATTCGCGAGGACTGCATCCATTTTGGGCCTTAAAACACTTGGAGAAATAGTTGCTGTCAGAAAAGCCGCAAGACTCAGCAATGTGTTGGATGCTTTTGTTGTCGTTTAATAATAAGGTTGCCGAGTGTCGAATTTGAAGGTCTTTGACGTATTGGTTTGGGGATGTATTTAAAAACTGCCTGAATAACCTTTCTAGTTGCCGCTTGCTGATATACGCCGCTTGCGCAATGGTTTCTGTATCTAATCCTACTTCTTTGTAATGACGGTCAATATGTGCGAGAGCACGGCTCAATGCCAAGGTTGTTTTTGGTAAGCTATGGGTCTGTTCTTGATATCGCCGAGAAAGTTCTATCACAAGTTGCTGCATTGTGCTCGTCAATATGATTTCAAACCCCTGTTCTGCGTTGTCGTATTCCGATTTGATTTGTTGTAGAAGTCCATTAATTCGTTTCAACTGAGAAAGTGATAACGTAAGCTTTGCTTGATATTCAGATGCTTGTCGAGCAATGGGTTCTACCTTGAAAAGCGCTTGATAGCCTGGCATTTGACGCATTGAAGGGACCTCAAAAAAAGGCAATGCCGTATCAAACATCAAGTTTACAATCTTCAGTTTATTTACTTCGCAAAATCCATGTTCAATATCCCCATTAATAACAAATACATCTCCTGTACTTAAAGGGTAGGTGTGGCTAGCTACCGTATGCTTTCCACTACCGCTCACAACTAAGAAAAGTTCAGAAAAGTCATGGCTATGTACGTCAAAGTCGAAATCGTGATGACCATCGACATAGGCAAATTTTATCTGAGGATATCTCTGATGACTTTGGAGTCTAAACTTGGTTTTCATGTCGCTATTTTACCTACTTCTGTCGCTTATTTGGTAGTTACACGCCGTAGTTAAGATTACTATTTTTTGAACAAAGACAATATTAACTTTTAGAGCGAGAGGCAAAACTTTTGCTCTAAGTAAAAAAATAGTAGGACTCAAAATGAATACTGTGGAAATTCTTGAAGCACAGAAGCAGCTTGCACCCATAAGTCGACAAGCGGCTGCTGAGGGCATTGTGCTACTAAAAAATAGTGATTCAATATTGCCATTGCAGGCTAGTGATACGGTGTCTCTTTTTGGTCGCTGTCAGATTGATACCTACCGAAGTGGCACTGGATCTGGTGGAGCGGTGAATGTGCCTTATTCCGTAAATGCATTACAGGGCTTGTATGAAAATCCAAACATCAATCTTAATCTCAGTTTGGTGGAGGTATACCAACGTTGGATCAAGGACAACCCGTTTAATGACGGCGGTGGTGGTTGGGCAGCTGAACCTTGGTTTCAAGATGAAATGCCTCTTTCAACTTCTGTTGTGATGGATGCCGCCGCCAAATCTAACAAAGCTATTATCTTTATCGGTCGAACGGCGGGTGAGGATCAAGATAATGCACAGCAGCAAGGCAGTTACAATTTAACCGCGCTCGAAATGCAAATGTTGGAGAAAGTGACGGAACATTTTGATGATGTCATTGTGATACTGAACGTGACCAACATTATTGATATGTCATGGACAACTTCACTTAAAGGTGCTGCTGCGATTAAGGCTGTTCTGTATAGTTGGGCCGCAGGTATGGAAGGTGGGCATGCTCTTACGGATGTCTTATCTGGTGATGTTAGCCCAAGTGGCCATTTGACCGACACGATTGCGCACTCTTTATCTGATTACCCTTCGAGCCCGAATTTTGGAAACAAAGACCGGAATTTATATCAAGAAGATATCTATGTCGGGTATCGGTATTTTGAAACTTTCAATCCTAAAGCTGTTCAATTTGAATTTGGTTTTGGGCTGTCCTACACCCGCTTTTCCAATAAATTAAATGCATTGACGATTCTTGGTTCCGGCTCTGAACAAGAGTTGGTCTTCGATATTGAAGTTAAAAACATAGGCGAGAAATACAGTGGTAAGGATGTGGTTCAACTGTATGTTGAATCGCCTCAAGGTCATCTTGGTAAACCAACACGAGCACTGATCGGGTTTGTGAAAACACCGACCTTGGGCCCGCAAGATACGGTGTGTTTGACTATTTCATGTCCTCTATCTTCCTTCGCATCATTTGATGACTCCGGTAAAACGGGACATCCAAATAGTTACGTACTTGAAGCTGGAGAATATCACTTTTATCTAGGAGGAAGTGTTCGCCAGGCAAAGCTTGTTAGTGAGAGCGTTAAAATAGAAGAGCTGTTGGTTGTTGAGCAATTAACGGAAGCACTTGCTCCTGTCACCGGATTTAGTAGGTTGATCCCAAAAGGCAACGAGGAAAATGGTGTTTACAGTTGCGATTACGAATCTGTGCCGCTGCGAACTATTGATTTGAGTAAACGTATTCTGAGTGAGCTTCCAAGCTCTATTCCTCTTGGTGAAGATACGGGCATTCGTTTACTGGATGTTAAGCAGGGGCGAGCGAACATTGACGAATTTGTCTCGCAAATGAACGTAAAGCAGTTAGCGACAATTGTTCGTGGGGAAGGTATGTGCAGCCCTAAGGTGACGCCAGGTACTGCTGCTGCTTTTGGTGGTGTTTCGCCGAGCTTATTTGATTTAGGCATCCCTCTCGTTGCAGCTGCTGATGGTCCGTCTGGTATCCGAATGGACAGCGGACATAAAGCATCTCAAGTCCCAATTGGTACATTATTAGGCTGTACATGGAACCCAGAACTGAATGAGAAACTATTTCATTTAGTGGGGAAAGAGATGCAAGCCAATCATATTGATACGTTGCTTGGTCCTGGGATTAACATCCACCGCCACCCTTTGAATGGTCGAAATTTTGAGTATTTCTCAGAAGATCCATTTCTCTCAGGGGTAATAGCTGCATCTCAAACTCTTGGTCTTAAAGCTGTAGGAGTATCTGGCACAATCAAGCATTTGGTGGCGAATGATCAAGAAACGTCACGGTTTGATGTTGATAGTGTTATATCTCAAAGAGCACTTCGTGAGATTCATCTGAAGCCTTTTGAAATAGCGGTAAAACAAGGAGGAGCTTCGAGTGTTATGACCTCCTACAATCCTATTAATGGTCACTGGGCTGCATCCAATTACGACCTCAATACTACGATTCTTCGTGGGGAGTGGGGTTATAAAGGGATAGTGATGACGGATTGGTGGGCAAAAATGAATGACCCAATCAAAGGTGGCTCTGAAAGTCGAAGTTACACATCCTTTATGCTTCGCTCTCAAAATGATCTTTATATGGTTGTTGAGCATGATGGTGCGGAAAATAACGTGTCGAATGACGATACGTTACAGGCGCTTGAAAACGGAACGTTGAGCTTAGGGGAGTTGCAACGAAGCGCGATGAATATTTGTCGTTTTATTATGGACTCTCCAGCAATGGGTCGCCCATTAGTCGCTTTTGATCCAGTTAAGAGCTTTGAGGCGATCCAAAATCTTAATAAACAACAGAGTAAAACTGATGGAGACTTTTGCTCTCTGACGGCAGAGCAACATGCAATAGTATTACCACTTAATATCAGAGAAAACCGTAGCATTGTTTTGGAAGTTAAACAGGCTGGTGTGTATCGATGTGCAGGTATTGTTAACTACGATAGTGGCACTTTGGCTCAATCTGCGTGTAGTTTAAGTCTCAATAACGTGTACGCGATGTCTCTATCAGTGAATGGTACTAATGGCGAGACAGTTTCAGTTGAGGGGCTCTCCGTTAAGCTTGATAAAGGCTTTTATTCTTTGGATATTGAATTCATCAAATTAGGCTTAGAATTGGAGCAATTAGTATTTTCGTTTATGCCTGAATAGGGCTAAGGGATAACAGTCGTTTATTTAACTCTCGTTGCTCAAAAAAGAGGTAAAGTGAGAGAAAATAAACGACTACTTTGAGGTTGAGTTATTGTGCTTTTTGATATTGCTTCATCGCGTCAACAAAGGAGTTTCGCATCCCTTCGATTCCTAATCGCTCAGATTCTTCAACGTAAGTCAGTGCTGCACTAAAATCTCCAGATGAAACCGAGTTTTCTATAAGAGTTTGATAAACCTCTTTCTTATTCAGTGTATTTTCCGTTAATAAATCTGATTGGGCTACGGTTGATGCTGGAATAATTTGTTGAACTCGCTTTTGACGGTTTTGTTCTTCAACAACGGTGGTTACCGCTGTGAATTTAAAATCAAAGGAGACTTTCCCGATTGCAGAATGAGGGATGGCGTAGTCCGTGTTATGAGCGATGTTTGCCTGGATATCACCAGAACGTATCGCCATATCACTTGGTTTTTCGACAGGAGTTGTTTCCGCGAGTGCTTCGCTGGTTGTGAATACGACCAAGTAAGCAGGAGCCTCGCCGTTTAAGTAACGTTCTTGCAGTTCGATTTGCGCGCCATATTGTGCACCATCAAGCAGGCTAAGTGGTTGGTACTTAATACTTTCATTGCCAATGACATCTAGCGGCTGGTAATTTTTGTCTAAGACTAAAAGTGACGGAACGAATGCTGAATAACTAGCATTTGAAGTCACTGAAAAACGAATAGCATCTAGTGTTGCAGGAAGCTTTAGCCCTCCAGCAAAGGATCGGCCCGATTTGAACTCGATCTTAGGGCTTGCTGTGGTGATCGAAACAGATGTTTCTTCTGGGTTCGTAACGCTTTGATATTGAATTGTACTCAGGTTTTCACAGCAGTTTTCGTTGTTCTGTAGTGACTCTAGCCCCGGAGAAGTTTTGTGGTAGCTAACCGGTGACTCTGTCACTGTTGAACAGGCGCTTAGTGCGAATACCGCTGGTAGAATTGCTAAATATTTCATAATTTCTCACATTTAAAAAAGCATATCTGATTCAGAGTGCCTGATTGATAATAGAGATACACTACAAGAAAGCGCTTTCTTTTTGAGTGACGAACACCAAATTTAAAGAAATACTCGCTAATAATTAGTACGAATTAGGTAACAGGCTGCCGTTGGGCTGTTACCTAGATTGAAAGTTAACGAGATACCGAACTTAACAACTGAGTAAAGCGTTGCCATGATTTTTGGTCAGCTTCTTGTTGATAGTTGTTTGAGCCGAAGACGGTAAAGGCATGCGGCGCACCACTGTAGGTGATCATTTCATGCGGAACTTTGGTTGTTTCAAGCTGAGCGGCGAGGTTGCCAAAGTCTTGCATTGAGATCATGGCGTCAGCTGTGCCATGGAACACGACAACAGGAGCTTTTGTCTCAGAGTAGTCTTGTCCTTTTGGTGTTGATAAACCGCCATGGAAGGTGACATAAGCTTTCGATGGGATACCCGCACGAGCGGCTTCTAAAACGGCTGCGCCACCAAAACAGTAACCCATCATCACGTTGTTATCTAAGTTACCACCAAGCCTTTTCGCTTCCATTGCTCCCGCGCTAAGTAGCGCACGCATTTTTTCTCTGTCTTTATACAGCTCGCCTGTGTGTTGCTTTTTATCTTTCACTTCGGTCGGGCGAATACCTTTACCAAATAGGTCGATGGCGAACACGTTGTAACCGAGTTCATTGAGCATCTCAGAACGTTTCTTTTCGTAATCGGTTAAGCCATCCCAATCGTGTATTAGCAGTACCAAAGGCGCTTGGTCACTGGCTTCACTCCAATAACCTTCGTAATCCATCCCATCGACTTGATAAGTGACGTTTTCTCCTGATATCGCAGAGAAGGGCAGTAAAACTGAAAACAGGCCGAGCGTAGTGAGTTTTCGCATGCGTAATTCCTTTCGATGACAATTGACGTTCCAATCGAAAGTATAGATAACGCGATGATTCTCGCCAGATTTCTGTTTCTAACTTGAAATGTATGGCAGGGGTAACAGGTGGCTATTGCTGACAAACAGCCATCGATAGGGAGCGCGATGGCTGTTCATGATACGCTGAGAAATTCTCAGTTCGCAGAAACGCGGGGGTATTAGAGTAGAAAAGAACGGATTACTACCAAGTAGCGTTATCAGCGGTGTGGCTACTTCGAAGTTCTGGGTATTTACGTTGATAGCGCGGCAACATCGACTCATTACCTAAGATGCCACCTTGATGGATATAGATGACGGTTTTGGTTGGGTTCTCTTCTTGCCATTGCTCTAGGCATTGCCACATCAATGGGTCGTAGAGCAGGTCGAATTCAATATCAGTCTGTTCTTGTAGATCCAACCAAGTTTGATAGTCCTGTTGGTACAACTTACCAAAGTGGTGTTTGGCTTTAAGTGGTAAGATCTGCGGGTGATCGGTTTCGCCAAGTTCATTGAACTGCTGCGTTAGGTAGTCACTGCCTCCCACACATGCACAGGTTAATACCGGGATGTTGTGCACTTTTAAATGCTTATGTAGATACAGAGCCGTGCTGCCTGTGCCTGCGGGGAGTGCCACCACGAAATCGTGTTGGTTTTCGAAACGCGTCCAGCTGAGTATTTCAATCGCCAGTTGCTTCACGCCGTATTCAGAAAGCTGAGAGCGTCCACCTTCTGGTAACACAATGCATTGCGAGTCAGGTTGTCTTACTTGCTCAATATACGCTTGTGGATGAAGTTCAGAGCCTGTCTCTTTGACTGAAACGACTTTAGCGCCGAGGTCGATGGCACCACGGTAATTGCCGATTGGGCGTTCTAGTAGCCACTCGGGAAGGTGGTCGACGTAAAACTCCAGCGTCCAACCTTTAATCTTTGCCAATGCCGCAAGTGAGAACAGAGAGTTCGCTTGAGCTGAGCCGTAGCTGATCAGGGTGGTAATGTTCGGATGATCGTCTTCTAACAACTTCATAAACTTGCGAGCTTTATTGCCACAAAAATGGGAGTGTAGCTGGTCATCACGCTTTAAGAAAAAGGTGTGGTCGTTGTATTGATGCTGAGTTACAGGGCTATTATTTAGTTTCATCGCACTTAGTAAAAATGCTGACTAAAAAGCCAGCATTTTAAAATCAAATTGGACTTACGAGTATCTAGCAGGTTATTGGCTCTGTAAACCAACTACATCAAGTTTTCACTCGATATTGATCGCTCTAAAAGGTGATTTGAGCTGTGCATCCGCCGCAACTTCGGTTGAACAGTTTGAAGTCCCAATGATAGCGTTGACACAGGTCATCAACAATCAGTAGCCCTAAACCGTGGCCGTTAGGATTGTATTGATCTTGTAAGCCTTCGCCTTGGTCTTCAATCGTGATGCCGTTTTGAGACAAAGTAATTGTCACAGTACCACTATTGGTCGCAGCAATAGCATTCCTTAGTAGGTTACCAATCAGCATGTTCATGATAGCGCTGGTGGCTTGAATGGTCGGCTCAGACTCAACGGTTAATGATATATCGACCTCTTTGTCAGAGGCCTGTGAAGTGCTTTTTGACACAATAGCTTCTAATTCTTGCTGGCTAAATAAGCGCAGTGGTGCGTCGTCACTGTTTCTTTCATATCTCACGAGGCCAAGCAAGGCATCGACCATCTCCGACATCTGCACGATGGCGTCATCAATACGCTCAACCTGACGAGATTGAAACTCGGTAGTATCACTACGAAGTAATAGCTTATTAGCACCACGTGCAACCGTTAATGGTGTTCTCAATTCATGGCTTGCGTAGCGTGCAAAGGCTTGTTCTCGCTTGATTAGTGAGTTGATTTCTCGACGATATTGATTGAGTTGATCGGTCAGTTGACGGAATTCAATCGCAGCATCGTCACTCACTCCAAATTCCTCGTTGAGGTTGAGTTTGTTCGACTCAAGCTGGGCAGAGAGAGAGTTGAATGGTTCAATGAGACGTTTCGATAATCGATAAAGTAGCGAACCAAAGCCAAAAATTAGGATAGAAAGCAACGTGAGTATAAACATTGTCGCGTACACTGATTCTGTTTGATCCAGTTCGATAAGGTCTATCTCAGACAGTAGAATAATAGGATAGGTTTTTCCTTGGTCTGAATATTCCCCTACATAAACCATACGTGAATTCGGCTCTTGACCCACTTCGCCAAGGAAGTTTTCTCTGCCTTTTATAAATTTAGAGTATTCTTCCGGTATGAGGGTTGGGTCATTATAGGCCGTGGTCAGTTCATCTATTCTTAATTCACCATTCTCCCCAGCTTGAAACTGACTGATGGCGTAGTTGCGGTCAATCAGGATTCGCCTTTCGCCGACGCTGTCTTCAGACAAAAACAGTGCTGATATAAAGACCACATAGACAAATGCCGTCACAATCACCGCCATTAAGCCAAAGAAAAGCGCTAAACGGCCTGTTAGGGTCTTAGTACTGGTGAGAACATTGAGAATCAATTGGAAGACTCCAGACGGAATCCAACTTTAGGAACCGTAATCAGCATCTGGGTATCAAAGGGCTTATCGAGTTGATTACGCAGTTGGTAGATGTGACTACGTAGCACATCGTTGTTCGGTTCGTCTTCTTCCCATAGTTTGTACGAGATGTCTTCACGCGTTACCACTTCAGGTGCATTCTGGCACAGCATCTCAAGAATGGTATAGGTGGTTGGGTTGAGTGCAAGTAGCTTGTCTTGACGGTAAGCTTTGCGGGTTTTCTGGTCGATGGTGAGCTCGCCAAATTGAAGCTTAGAGGAGGCGACTTTTCCACGGTAACGGCGAACCAGTGCATTCATCCTTGCTTCGAGAATATCTAAGTCAAAGGGCTTGGTGAGATAGTCATCTGCACCGTGGTCAAAGCCTTTCAGCATATCTTCGCGGCTATCGAGTGCAGTCAGCATCAGGATCGGCGTTGCGTTGCCTTGATCTCGTAGTTTGTTGCAAACTGTCAGTCCATCCATTCGTGGCAACATTAGATCTAAAATAATGATATCAAAAGAGTTATCCATCGCGAGTTGCAGGCCAAGCTCACCATTGTCGGCATAATCGAGTTCCATGCCAATACACTCAAAATAATCAAACAAGACACCTGCGATTTCACGGTTATCTTCGACTAATAGAACTCGTTTCATTTTGATTCTCATACAGAAATAGACGGTAACATTATCCTGAGTGAGCGTGAAAAATATGTCAATAACATAACTTTCACTTATGAGGGGGTAGATTGGATTCAGATTAAAAAATAGAAGAACGTATTATGTCTGAACTTCATATTAGCCGACCTAAAGTCTCCACATCACGGATCAATCCCGCCGTTTCACTATCGATCATTGTGCCGTTTTACGATGAACAAGAGGTGTTAGAAGAGTTTCATTCTCGCTTAACCAAGGTACTGGATAGCTTACCCATCACCAGTGAAATTGTTTATGTCGATGATGGCAGCAAAGACAACAGCTTGGATTTGGTGAGTTCATTCACTTCAATCAATAGCTCAATTTCTGTGATCGGTTTAAGCCGTAACTTTGGTAAAGAATCAGCGATGAGTGCTGGCCTCGAACACTGCCGAGGACAAGCTGTGATCTTGCTCGATGCCGATCTACAAGACCCACCCGAGCTGATTCCTCAAATGATTGCCAAATGGCGCGAAGGTTATGACGTCGTCAATATGCAGCGTAGCCAACGTGATGGTGAAACGTGGTTTAAGAAGTTTTCAGCAGCAAGCTTTTACAAAGTCATGAACGTGGCAGCGAAGATCGATGTTCCAGAAAATGTGGGTGATTTCCGACTGTTAAGCCGAGAGGTTGTCGACCATATCAACCAACTGCCTGAACGTAACCGTTACATGAAAGGCATCTTTTCATGGCCAGGTTTTAGACAAGCAACGATTCAGTTTAAGCGCGACGCTCGCTTCTGTGGCGAGACCAAGTGGAACTACCTGAAACTCATCGGATTGGCGATGGATGGCATCACATCATTTTCTATCCGCCCACTGCGTATTGCGACGGCCGTTGGTGGATTAGTGGCGCTTACTGCTTTCGTGTATGGCGTCTTCATCGTGTTCAAAACCATGATGTTTGGTGAGCCTATTACGGGCTACCCGTCAATGATGGTGGTTCAACTTGCCCTTGGCGGCATTCAACTTCTGAGTATTGGTTTAATGGGGGAATACATAGGTCGTATTTTCATCGAAACCAAGAACCGTCCTTTGTATCTGATCCAATCGGTGGTCGATACCCCTGCATTAAAAACGCATTTTAAATTAGAGGAGTCAGCATGAGCCTGAACCGAACGCACCTATGGTATTTGTTGGCTTTTGCATTGGTTCTAAGGCTCTTATCTCTGGCGACATACCCTTTAATGGACACTACGGAAGCGCGCTACGGTGAGATGGCTCGCTTGATGGTAGAAACCGGCAATTGGTTAACCCCTCAATTTGATTACGGCATCCCTTTCTGGGGTAAGCCTCCGATGTTTACCTGGATGAGCGCGATTGGCATTGAGCTGTTTGGTTTGAGTGAGTTTGCTGTGCGTGCGCCACACTGGTTAGCAGGTTTTGCGACAATTTTATTGGTCGCGTATATGGCGAAGCGTACCGGACAAAGTGCGCTGGTTGCGGCAGTGGTATTGGCGACCTGTGGCATTTTCTCGATTGCTGCCGGTGCTGTAATGACGGATATGGCGCTAACCTTATCTATGACGATTGCGATGCTAGGGTTTTATTTGTGTTGGCAGGGAGAAGGCAGTGACAAGACCAATAGAAATTGGGGATATCTCGGTTTCATTGGCTTGGCATTAGGTTTACTTGCAAAAGGCCCTGTGGCCGTTGTCATTATGGGTATCGCAGTTTTTCCTTGGTTAGTATTACAACATGGCTTCTTTGGTGCTTTCAAAGTGTTATGGCAACGCTTTCCACTGTTGTCTGGATTAGGTGTGATGCTGGCGATTGCCTTGCCTTGGTACATCATGGCAGAAATGGCGACACCGGGTTTTATTGACTACTTTATTGTTGGCGAGCATTTTAAGCGTTTTGTAGTGAGCGGCTGGGAAGGGGATCTTTATGGCTCTGCACACGACCAGACGCGAGGTATGATTTGGGTATTCTGGATTCAAGCCGCCGCGCCTTGGTCGATTGTTTTACCGATATTGGCGTTCGTTCGCCGTAAGAAAATCGCTCAAATCAACATTGAGAATCGTGGGCTGTTTTCATT
The DNA here is from genome assembly GCF_041467855.1 of Vibrio sp. 10N.247.311.51. Lineage (NCBI taxonomy): Bacteria > Pseudomonadati > Pseudomonadota > Gammaproteobacteria > Vibrionales > Vibrionaceae > Vibrio > Vibrio sp. 10N.247.311.51. The sequence continues at coordinate 96,134 of NZ_JBFSVK010000015.1, forward strand.
TCTTGTATGTTGGTTAATTTCACCTCTGATTCTATTTACCATGGCAGGTAACATTCTTCCTGCGTATGTGCTCCCGGGGATCCCAGCACTTGGTTTACTGGTGGCGATGTTAGTGGTTGAAAAAGACAAGAAGTGGTTCTCTAGCGTTGCGCTTGTTTTGCCTGTGCTGTTGATGATCGCGATGGTGTACCTGAATTTAGGCAAGGCAAATGAAAAAAGTGACCGTATCATCTTCGAACAAATAACAGATTCATCGCCAAGTTTTTACGTGGGTAAACGACCGTTCTCGGGGCAGTTTTACAGCCATGGGCAGGCAAAGAAATTGCTCGATATTGAGCAGCTAGATGGTATCGACAAGTTCTACTTGATAGGGAAAAAATCGGAAGTAGAAACCAAGATCAAAGAGAACGCACTGACCTGTATTTTGGAGCCGACCGTCAAAATAAAGCGAGCTTTGTTCACCTGTCATAGCCAGAACATCAAACCCAATCAATCGTTGAGTCACAATCAAATTGGAAGCTATGGTCAGCCTTAACGCAAGCTTACGCGTTTGCAAAGATAAGCTTCGGGTGTACAGCCAGAATTTACAATCCCACCATAAGATAATTCGGTTCGCTGCGGTTGGTGTTGGTGGGTTTGTTGTTGATTGCACAGTGTTCTCGTTGCTGCACTACCTTGCCGGGTTGCCATTGATGAGTGCAAGGATAGGTGCCTTCATTGCTGCCGCCACGACAACTTGGTTGGGCAATCGTGTGCTGACGTTTGAGTTCAAAGGGCAGGACGGTTGGTCAGATAAGTTGATTCAATGGCAAAAGTTCATGCTGTCAGCATCGATATCGGCAATACCTAATTTGCTGTGTTTTAAGCTGATGACAGAAATGCTGCCTGCATTTGACGGGGCTGTTTTTCTCGCCATGGCAATGGGTATCTTAGTTGGAATGGTGACGAACTATTTGTTCAGTCAGTATTGGGTTTTCGCCCGCTAGGCTTTCTCAAAAGTCGAGTCGCTTTAGATTTCCCAACGAAAGATACAAAAAGCGCAGCTAAACAGCTGCGCTTTGTGTTTTTATGTTCGCTAATGGTATCTGTTTACATACTAGCGTTGTGCAGCTCGTTGACGGTTCTTTCCGTTACCAGCCGGCTTTCCACCTTGGCCGTTACCGCCTTTATTGCGGTTTGGTTTGCCGTTTCCGATGCCAGTGCCTTGTGATTGACCACCAGGCCCTTTCTTGATGAAGCCAGTTGCTGGTTTACGAGAGTTCCCATTACCGCCACCGTTACCTTGGCCACCATTGCTGTTACCAGTAGGTTTCTTACCCCCTGGTTTTGGCTTATTGCCACCAGGTTTAGAGTGGTTACGTGGCTTCTCACCGCCTAAACCCGGTTGAGATTTGCTGTGTTTAGTAGCAAAACGTTGTGAACCGTGACGACCAGACTTGCGACGCTGCGCAGGTGTTTGGGCATCAAAGTCATCCTCAGGAACCAAGCAACCTGGTTTATCACCGATTAGGTGTTTTTTACCCATGTCGATCAACGCTTCACGGATCAGTTTCCAGTTCTCTGGATCGTGGTAACGAAGCAGTGCTTTATGCAGACGACGTTGACGGTCACCTTTAGGCACTGGCACATCTTCACGCTTCTTATATTTCACGCGCTTCAGAGGGTTAGTCTCTGAGTAGTACATCGACGTTGCATTACACATTGGCGATGGGTAGAAGTTCTGTACTTGGTCACACTCGTAGTTGTGCTTTTTCAGCCACATTGCAAGGTTAAGCATGTCTTCATCTTCTGTGCCCGGGTGAGCAGAGATAAAGTAAGGAATTAAGTACTGTTTCTTACCGGCTTCAGCGCTGTACTTCTCGAACATCTCTTTGAAACGATCGTAAGTGCCCATGCCCGGCTTCATCATCAGATCCAGTGGGCCTTTTTCAGTATGCTCTGGAGCAATCTTCAAGTAACCACCAACGTGGTGAGTCACAAGCTCACGAACGTATTCTGGAGATTCAATCGCTAAGTCGTAACGTACACCAGAAGCGATCATGATCTTCTTAACGCCTGGTACTTTTCTCGCTGAACGGTACAGGTCGATGGTGTGTTTGTGGTCTGTGTTTAGTTTCTCACAGATTTTCGGGAACACACACGATGGGCGACGACAGTTCACTTCTGCTTTCGGGTCTGAACAACCTAAACGGTACATGTTCGCCGTAGGGCCGCCCAAGTCAGAAATGGTACCAGTAAAGCCAGGTACTTTATCTTTGATGTCTTCGATCTCATCCAAGATAGATTCTTTTGAACGGTTCTGGATGATACGACCTTCATGTTCTGTGATTGAACAGAAAGAACAACCACCAAAACAGCCACGCATGATGTTTACCGAGGTTTTGATCATCTCGTAGGCTGGAATCTTTGCTTGGCCGTACATCGGGTGAGGTACACGCTTATAAGCAAGGCCAAACACGTAATCCATCTCTTCTGTTGCTAGAGGGATTGGTGCTTGGTTAACCCAAAGCTCGCGGTCACCGTGACGTTGAATCAGAGCACGGCCTGAGTACGGGTTTGTCTCTAGGTGCAGAATACGACTAGCGTGAGCGTAAAGAATACGGTCGTTGTTAAGCTTTTCGAACGCAGGTATACGAACCGCTGTTGTTTTCGCATCGTGACGAGAAGGGCGAATCGTAATTGGCTGCGCCTTTGGCTCTTCATCTTTTTTGGTATCGCATTGCGTTTCCACTTCGTACGGGTTTACTGGTACGTAAGCTTTATTTGGCTTTTCGATACGAGAAGAGTCGATGATCTTGTAACCTTCAGGGGCCGCAGGAAGATTGATAGCAGTACCACGAATATTGGTGAGGCTAGAGATCTCTTCACCATCAGCAAGGCGGTGTGCCACTTCAACCAGTGCACGTTCTGCGTTACCAAATAGCAGGATGTCCGCTTTTGCATCAAACAGTACAGAGCGACGAACTTTATCCGACCAGTAGTCGTAGTGAGCTACACGACGCAAGCTCGCTTCGATACCACCCAATACGATTGGTGTGCCTTTATAAGCTTCACGACAACGCTGAGAGTAAACCAGAGTTGCACGATCAGGACGCTTACCACCTTCGTTATTTGGCGTGTATGCATCATCGTGACGTAATTTGCGATCAGAGGTATAGCGGTTGATCATGGAGTCCATGTTACCCGCAGTGATGCCGAAGAATAGGTTTGGTTTACCTAGCTTCATGAAGGCATCTTTATTGTCCCACTTCGGTTGAGCGATGATGCCCACTCGGAAGCCTTGAGCTTCAAGAAGACGGCCGATGATAGCCATACCAAAGCTCGGGTGATCAACATAAGCGTCACCAGTTACAATAATAATGTCACAGCTATCCCATCCAAGAGCATCCATCTCCTTTCTACTGGTAGGCAAAAAGGGTGCAGTTCCGTAGCACTCGGCCCAGTATTTTTTGTGTTCGTGAATAGGAGTGATATCGCTGTACATATTTCGACCTCTGATTTTTGAGGCGGGAATTATAGCGGCATGCGCCCTGACTAGCCAGTAGAACATGCCCCTGTTAGTTCTGGTGTCTTTCGCCATTTTGCAGATAAAAACGACAAAAGAGCCAAACAACAGCATAGTTGAAGGCTTGAATAACGTCGCTAATTTGTGATTTTGATTAGTGTTCACAGCAGTTTTTGATATTATTCGCGAAAATAAGTCTAGATAAGTAGATCCACAATGGTCGAAACATTATTACTGCAATTTGCTCCAATGTTATTAGGAGCTCAACTGATCTTAACCCTGATTCTGGTGAAGGGAGATATTTGCCCAGGGCAACGTGGTCGTATCCACAAAATGTTACCTGCGATTGGCGTACTTTGGTTAGCCGTGGCTTCAGTGAAAATTGAGGCGTTTCTCGTCGTGTTCGCAATCTTTTATTTCTATTCTCAAGTTCAGACTAAGAAAACACGTGATTCGGGCCCGATTTGGGTGATGTATCTGGCGTGTGGTTTAGCGTTGTCTTACGTTGCTATCCAAGCATTTGAGCAACCAACCGTTGTAGGTATTATCGCGACATTATTGTTGGTGGTTTTATTGGGCGCGGCGTTTGCACATCTATTACTGACGATTGCAAGAACGCGCTTACAAGCGTTTCACCGTGTGCTGCCTGTTGTAGGTGTATTGACAGGGATGCTGGTCGTACTTGCGACGGTTGTGAACGTTTACTCGCTTTCTGAAGCTCAGTTAGAGCCGGTTATCTCAGCATTGCTGTTTAGCTTTGCGCTGCTTATCTCTTCAATCGTGGTGTGGTGTTGGCACCTACTGTTTGTTAAAACGCCAGAGAAGGTCCAGCTTACGGTATCATTAGTGATGTTGTTAGCCGCTGTCGTTGGTCTAACACCAATTTGGGCGCTGTAATTACCCGTTTGAGTTAAGAAGTGTGATCTGTTTTTTAGCGAGAGGCGAGTTAGCGTTCTAAACTTAATCTAGTCAGAGTGTTCGTAAGGAGTACGAGATGGATTTAAGCAACGTCAAAAGCCTAGATAGCATTATTTTGCTTGGAATAGTGAATGAAAAACTGCGCTTGGAATGCGACAGTTTTGAAGAACTCATTAGCATGTATGAAATGGATATAGAAAGTGTCGTAGGCAAGCTAGACATGCTTGGCTATCAATACGACCCACTGACGAATCAGTTTAAGTCATACGCAAGATAGTCTATTTTTCGCGATTGAACAGATATCGTAAGATAAGCGTTACTGAACCTAAAAAGTCACAGGTAATCTGTGACTTTTTTGTTTTTGTACTCTGTGTGATGCAAAAACTACATGGCGTAAATAACTATATGCCGTAAATAGTTATATGGTTAAACGACTTCAATCCCATCCAAGTGGCTCTTACTCTGCTGCCTTGCAGTGCTGAAGAATGCTTGCAGATAACGTTTGTCTTTCTCTGAGTTTCTTACCGCAGCGAATAGCCTTCTTGAAAGCCCTTTACCCAGAGGCTTACTAGCAATTAATCCCTGTCTTGAAAACTCGCTGATTGCCCAGTTTGGCAAGGCTGCGACCCCTAACCCTGCTGATACCATTTGCACTAACATCAAGGTGTTGTCTGCCTGCTTCCACTTCTTCGGTTCAATACCTGCAGGTTGCAAGAAGTGTTTCACCACATCTAGACGCTGCTTTTGAACTGGGTAGGAAAGCATCGTGAGATCGCTAAGATCTTGCGGATCAATGCTTGGTTTCTCGGCCAAAGGAGAGTTAATCGCTGTGATCAAACGCATCTCGAAATCGAAAAGTGGCTCATAGTGGATCTCAGAGCGAGGTTGAATGTCTGAGGTGATCACTAAATCCAACTCGCCGGCCATTAGCGCGGGTAGCGGTTCAAAGCCAAAACCGGACGAGAAATCTAGAGTCACGCTTGGCCAAGCGACTTGATACTCTTTCAATGCAGGCATTAACCATTGGAAGCATGAGTGACACTCGATCGCCATATGCAGACGCCCATTCACGTCCTCTTTGAGGCTCGCCAACTCATTCTCTGCTTTAGCGATTCTTGGTTGAATCTCATCAGCGAGCTTAAGCAAGATCTCCCCCTCTGAAGTGAACTTTACTGGCCGAGTTTTGCGCAGGAACAACTGCCCACCAATACGTGCCTCTAGATCCTTCAACTGATGAGAAAGTGCCGACTGAGTCAGGTGGAGAGAGGTCGCTGTTGCTGTGAGCGAACCGCTATCTCTCAAGGTCGTCAATGTTCGCAGATGTTTAAGCTCTATCATGAGTATTCCTCATATTCCCTAAGCTAATTCAATATTTCTTAATAATCACCCTACGGGGTTTTTTATCATTTGTAAACGTCTAGATGTCCAGATGGATTTAACCATATTCATCTCTGACTCGCTGATGATGAATATTTTTAATAAACAAGATGAATATTTGGACGTTGTTCAGCGATTCGATTCGGTAGATAGTTTAGCCATCCAGACGCCTTTTTATGAAAGCAAGAACACAATAGGCAATCTGAAAAGATACTAACAATTATTGAATAAGGAACAGACTCATGACGACAACAACGCATATTCTTGGTTACCCACGTATCGGTGAAAAACGCGAACTGAAATTCACACTCGAAAAATACTGGCGTGGTGAAATCAACCAATCAGAACTCAAACAGCTAGGTAGCGAGCTGAGAAATCGTAACTGGAATGTACAAGCTGATGCGAATCTTAGCTTTGCAACTGCGGGTGACTTCGCATGGTACGACCATGTACTGACAACGACTTTGCTATTGGGGCATGTACCAAAGCGTCATGCTGGTGGTAGCGAAGAGGAGAAAGCTTTTCCTGATTTAGATACCTTGTTCCGAGTGGGACGTGGGCAATCACAAGTTGAAGCTGCTTGTTGTGGTGGGAAACACGCTTCTGAAGGCACGAACAACGGTGCAGCGGCGTCAGATATGACCAAGTGGTTCAATACCAACTATCACTACATTGTTCCTGAGTTCAGTAAAGATGATTCGTTTGAGGTGAGCTGGCCACAATTGTTTGATGAAGTGAATGAAGCCGTTCAAGCAGGGCATAAAGTGAAGCCTGTCCTTCTTGGTCCACTGTCTTACTTGTACTTAGGGAAAGAGGTAGAAGAGGGCTTCGACCGCTTAACCTTGTTGCCCCGCTTGCTGACTGCCTACCAAGCGATTTTGGCGAAGCTTGCCAAGTTGGGGGTTGAGTGGGTTCAAATTGATGAGCCAATTCTTGCCCTCGAGCTTGAAAAACAATGGGCTGATTCATTTAAACTGGCATACCAAGTTATTCAAGGGGAAGTGAAACTGCTATTAACCACGTACTTCGATTCGGTGACAGATACCTTAGACAAAATCGTCAAACTACCGGTTAACGGGCTGCATATCGACCTAGCTGCAGCGCCACAGCAGCTTGATGAAGTTGTGAGTCAATTACCGGCGGAGTGGGTGTTGTCTGCTGGTGTGATCAACGGACGCAATGTTTGGCGAGCAGACTTAGCGACTCAACTAGCAAAACTGCAACCGGTGAAAGAGAAGTTAGGCGATAAGCTTTGGGTGGCGAGCTCATGTTCGCTGCTACACAGCCCGGTTGATTTAGAGCTAGAAGATTCGCTTAGCAAAGAAGTGAAAAGCTGGTTTGCTTTCGCGAAACAGAAAGTGACGGAGGTGAGCTTATTGGGTGCCGCGCTAGACGGAGATCAAAATGCCATCTTAGCGTGTGAGACTTATAGCCAACCGATTGTTGCTCGGAAAAGCGCGACACACGTAAACAAGCCGCAGGTACAGGCTCGTATTAATACAATCACCAAAGCATTGGCAGAGCGTAGTGCCCCTTATGCAGAACGCGCTGCACACCAGTCTGAAGTGTTGGGTTTGCCGTTGTTACCAACCACAACGATAGGTTCGTTCCCACAGACAGGCCAGATTCGTGTTCAACGCAGCGCGTATCGCACCGGAAAATTGAGCGAAGCGGAATACACGACCGCACTAAAAGGTCATATTGCCGATGCGGTGAAGCGTCAAGAAGCACTTGATTTGGATGTGTTGGTGCATGGTGAAGCCGAACGTAACGACATGGTGGAGTACTTTGCAGAGAACCTGGCAGGCTTCCAAACCACCAAGTTTGGTTGGGTACAAAGCTATGGCTCTCGCTGCGTGAAACCTGCGATTGTGGTCGCGGATATTGAGCGTGAAAAACCGATGACGGTCGAGTGGACGACTTATGCTCAATCACTGACATCTAAGCAGATGAAAGGCATGCTGACTGGCCCTGTGACAATTCTGTGCTGGACGTTCCCGCGTGAAGATATCTCGCGTAAAGAAATCACGAATCAGTTGGCGTTTGCATTACGCGATGAGGTGTCTGATTTGCAAGATGCAGGAATCAACATTATCCAAATCGATGAACCAGCTATTCGTGAAGGCCTGCCGCTTAAAAAGCGTGACCATGCAGAATATTTAGAATGGGCGGTCGATGCTTTTAAGATTTCAGCGGCAAGTGCTAAACCAGAAACTCAGATTCATACGCACATGTGTTACAGCGAGTTCAACGAAATCATTGATTCAGTGGCCGCATTAGATGCTGATGTGATTACTATTGAGACGTCTCGCTCGAACATGGAACTGCTTAAAGCGTTTGAAGAGTTCAACTACCCGAACGCAATTGGCCCTGGTGTTTATGATATCCATTCACCAAATATCCCATCGCAAGAGTGGATTATTAGCCTGCTTAAGAAGGCGGCGGAAAAAATACCAGCAGAGCGCTTATGGGCAAACCCAGATTGTGGTCTTAAAACTCGCAATTGGGCAGAAACAGAAGCAGCACTGACTAACTTAGTCTCCGCGACTAAGGAATTGCGTAAAGAGTGGGAATCTGTTGAGGCATAATTTAGTCTAGGATTTTGATTGTTCAATAAAACAAAGGCCTCGCAAATGCGAGGCCTTCTAGTTTTATACTTGTTCGAATCTCGAATCTCGAATCTTAATTGGCGCTCTGGCAAGTATCTTTGCTTATCAGCTTCTCAACCATCAGTTGTCCGCGTGTGTTGCGGATCTTGATGTTGTAAGCCAAGCCCATATCTAGGTTTGCTCTTACTTCTGAGTTAGTACAGTAGCTATTCACACTCATATCGACAACTTGGTTTAAAGGCTTAGCACCTTTAGCATCTTGGTTGTAGATCATCATGATTTCAATCACGGTGTTTTTTGCTAGTACTCGCATAACAGACAGTGGGCCATACTCAATAGGTAGCCCTGCAGATAGCACGCCAGCACGATGCTGCGCCATCATCTCGAGTTGTCTTTGTTGGTCTTGCTCACTTGAAGCACAGCCTGCAAGCAGGATCGCGGCCAGTGAGCTAATAATCCATTTTTTCACGTTAAAATACTTTCTTGAATGGTTTTACGATGACATTTTGGTAGACACCAGCGTCGATGTACGGATCTGCGTCTGCCCATGCCTGTGCGTCTTCTAAAGAGTTAAAGTCAGCGATTACTGTTGAACCTGTGAAACCAGCTTCGCCAGGGTTATCTGAATCAATCGCTGGCATTGGCCCCGCTGTTAATAGGCGGCCTTCATCGTGAAGTGTTTGTAGGCGTTCTAGATGTTGTGGGCGAACACTGAGGCGTTTTTCTAATGAATTTTCGACATCTTGAGAGAAAATCACGTACCACATATTGGCATATCCTTATTTTACTTCACTGAATTTGGGAGATTATAAAATAGCTATCTTGCTAATTTACGCGAACTAATTGGTATTGGAAGAGCTAATGATAAGAAATTGTGAATTGGTGCGAGAGACTTGTATGGTCTTTAGCGATTTCATTTGCTGAAACTAAAGACCACAGATACGTATGACTTAGTGAAAAGTACTATTTCTTAATGGTTCGAGGCTTGCCACTTTCATCAACGGCTACGTAGTTGAACGTTGCACCACATACCTTGTAGCGGTCGCCAATGCCGTGATCCAGGACCGGCTTAACCCAGACCTCTAAGTCGATATTCATCGAGCTTCGCCCAATCTTAGTACAATCGCCATAAACACATACCACGTCACCAACGGATACGGGTTGTTTGAATTCAATGCTCGATACTGACACGGTAACTATTTTGCCGTTAGAGATCTCTTTTGCCAAGATGCCGCCCGCTAGGTCAAGCTGAGACATTATCCAACCACCGAAGATTTGACCTGCTGCATTGGTATCAGAAGGCATCGCTAATGTGCGAAGAAGTAGGGAACCAATTGGGTTCAAAGTTGATTGAATCGTCATTGTTGTACTCTTGGTGGTATTGATTATCTAAATAAAAACAGAAGTGTTGGTTGGTGAAGCGCATTGGCAAACGAGCGCAATGAACAACAGAGATCAGATAGCCAATAATTTAGTGCGATTTACATTAAATAATAGGCTTTATTTTGACCAGTTTCCGCAACACCAAAAAGCTAACGGCCAATGATCACAAGTATCATTGGCCGCTAGGTATAGCATATTGACAAGAATTGTAACAAAAACGGAATGAGGACTCACCCCTTGGGGTTACTTCTTGTCAGTATTTTTATCAGTTAGCTCTTGCTGCTCTTTTGGTAAATGCTTATAGATGTAGACGCCCGTAAGCAGCGTAAATAGTAATGTTGCTATTAGCAGGCCAAACACCTTGAAGTTAACCCATACATCCAATGGTAGGTTAAAAGCAACATATACGTTGATGATTGCGCATAGAGTGAAGAAGAATGTCCATGCCCAGTTGATCTTGCCCCATACCGCATCCGGAAGTGTAATCTCTTTACCCAACATGCCTTTAATCGCAGGTTTACCCATTAGGTGGCTTACGGTTAGGCCAATAGCGAATAGAGCGTAAACGATGGTGACTTTCCACTTTATGAAGTTGTCGTCGTGCAAGAAGATGGTCATTCCACCAAATACCGCAACCACCAGAAACGTTATCACCTGCATTTTTTCTATTTTTTTGTAGATGAAGTACGTCAAAACGATTTGTAGTGCAGAAGCGACAATCAATGCCCCAGTAGCCGTATAGATGTCGTACATCTTGTAAAGCGCGAAGAAAATGATGAGAGGGATGAAATCAAGAATTTGTTTCATGTGGACTGAATATCCGGTTAGTTGAGTTACCGACAGTCTAACTAAAATTGTCTCGATGCAAAACAGCTCGAGACAATTGGGTATTAAACTGATTGAAGCTGGCAGAATTTCAACGCATCGATGACGTTTGGTAGCGAGGGATCAGCTTCTTGATATCTTCTAAATAACCTTCACTCTTCAGATTGTCTAAAGTGTTCTCCAGCTCTTGTTCACTCATCGCGAAGCACGTGGATTTTCCTGTCGTTAGGTCAAGATACTCGTGATATTCGCGCTCAGTAAAGTGGCCGACTCTGTCCATTAGTAGGGTTTTAATTCCATGGTGAATTAAGCCGTAATACGTATGTCTTTGTAAGGTCATAGCCTATCCTCCGTGACAAGCTGCAGTGATAATAATTAGTGCAACCTGCTGTATATTGGTTGGGTTATCTATGACAAAGCAAATCAAATGCCATTTTGTCTAGTTTTCCGGAACATTTCCCGTGCCATCCTGAAATAATCTTCTTTTCAGATAGTTAAAATAAAGTGTTCTCGCTTCTCACTGAAACAATACGTAGCTGGCGGATAATAGTTTTATTTTGAGAATAATTAGATTCTCATTATGACGATCGAGCGGCGATGTGATCTACAACGATTTTGACAATACCTAGCCTAAAAGCCAGTCAACTAACACGGTTAGTGACGTATTCTGGCGATTCCTCGGTTGCAATAAGAAGTAACCGTTTCCTGAAAATACACTGTCTTCACTCACTTTCACTAACCGCCCTAAATCAATATCTTGTTTAGCCAGCGTGATATCGCCTATCGCTATCCCAAACCCTTGAATGGCTGCGTTCATCGCTTGATCAAGCGTAGCAAATTGCTGGTTGTTCTTGCTAGAAAGTTCGTGGCTGCCGATGTGTTCTAACCAAAGTCGCCAATCACTCTGCTCATTGTTGGCGTGTAACCAAGTGTATTGAGCGAGCTTGTGTGGCTTGATGACAGTTGAAGTACTGTCAATCAGGTGGCTTGGAACAATACTCTGTGCTTGGCAGATGGGGGCGAGTTGTTCGTTGAATAGCAGTTGGCTAACAATAGAGTGCTGGCTTGGTTTCTTGCCATAGGTAATCACCGCATCGAAGGGATCAAAGCTTGGCTCAAAAACGTGCTTGATGGTCGATGTGAGCTCGACATCAATCTCAGGATAGGCCTGTTGAAACGACATTAGTTTGGGTAGCAACCAAGAAGTGATGCAACTTGGGGCATTGAGTTTTATCTTAGAGGGAGAACTCGCGACCTGATTAAGTGCCGATTGCAGCTGCTGAATGGTCCCTTGAATGAGAGGAACAAGTTCTTCCCCTTTAGGCGTTAATGACAGACCACGAGCATGGCGATAGAAGAGATCACACCCAAGGCTTTCTTCAAACGACAACACCTGACGACTCACCGCACCTTGCGTCACATTGAGCTCATGTGCCGCGCGTGTAAAGTTGAGATGCCTTGCGGTAGACAGGAATGCGAGCAAGGTTTTGGTTGAAGGCAGTGTGTTGTTCATATCTTTACCTATGACTTTTTATCATGGCTATTATGTAATTATTTCGATTCATTTATCAATAGTGTTCTGTTTGAATGTAAATACTTACTCATCATTAGTGATTCAATATGTGTATAAATCACATTTTTTGAATATGAAAGCAGTGATGAAGACAATGTGATTATGTGAAAGGGATAGCTTCTTGACATCTTTTATTGATAGCTTAGTGCCTCAGGCTGTAAAAAAATTAATACCTTATCAATCAGCAAGAAGAATTGGTGGTGATGGACGTGTCTGGTTAAATGCAAATGAATTGGAAAGTGCTCTGTTTCAAGGAGAAGCCAGCCATAATCGTTACCCGGATTTTTTACCACAAGACATTGCCAAGGCTTACCAAGCTTATTGCGAAACTGACGCTGCAACCGTTGCGGTGCGTGGTGCCGATGAAGCGATTGATTTACTGATCAGAACATTCTGCAAACCCGCTCAAGATAATATCCTTATCTGTTCACCAACGTATGCCATGTATGAGTTTTGCGCTGATGCACTAGCGATTGAAACGCTCGACTCTCCTTTGCAGGAAGATTTCAGCTTAGATGTTGCTGACATCGTGAATAAAGCTGAGTTGGCCAATATTGTTTTCCTTTGTTCACCGAACAACCCAACGGGCAATGTGATTCCGAAATCAGATCTGATCCATGTGCTTGAGGGGACTCAAGGTAAATCTTTGGTTGTAGTGGATGAGGCGTATATTGAGTTTGAACCTCAAACATCAGCTGTGAACCTGGTTAAACGCTACCCACACTTGGTTGTTATTCGCACCTTGTCTAAGGCATTTGGACTGGCAGCTGTACGCTGTGGTTTTATCTTGGCGAGTCAAAATGTGATGCAGTATGTCTCTAAGCTCATTCCGCCATACCCAATGCCAGATTGTTCGTCTCAGATAGTTTTAGAGGCATTATCTCATGAGCGTGTTGCCGTGATGCAAGAAGCAACGTCAAAGTTGGTTGAACTACGTAATTGCTTTGCTTCTGAACTGAATCAGTTTGATTTCATTGAGCACGTTTACCCGTCTTCTACCAACTTTGTGTTATTGCGCCACAAGCCTGAACACGAACTGTTTAGTGTATTGGCGAAAGATGGCATTGTGACAAGGAGTCAACATCATGAGCCCGCATTACGTCACTGTGTTCGAATCAGCATTGGTAGCCCAGAGAGCATGGGGGAAGTGATAGCGTCACTTGTAAGTTACCAAACCGAATTAGACAAGAAGCAACAAATCCAACAGCTTCAAGATAGAGAACCTCAATTTCAACTCGACAAAGATCATATCTAGGATGGCAATGATGAAGAAGATAATACTAGGACTTGCTTGTGCGGCCGCTTTACTTGGTACAACGGTACAGGCGAAAGAAATCCGTTTGGCGTCGGACTTTACGTATCCGCCATTCAACTATAAAAACAGCGACGGTGTGCCTGTCGGGTTTGATATCGAGATAGCTGATGCTCTATGTGAGCAAGCTAAACTCGATTGTACTTGGGTTTCACAAAGCTGGGACTCGCTAATTCCAAGCTTATTGGCAAGAAAGTCAGATGTGATCATGGCTTCGATGCGTATCACCGAAGAGCGTAAGCGTAAGATCTTGTTTACTGATAAGTACTACCAAACACCAGCCGTATTTGTTGCTGCTAAAAGCGCAGAATTCAGCGTTGATGAGGCAGGCTTAGCGGGTAAAACCATCGGTGTTCAGCAAGGTACGATTCACGATCGCTACGTAACCGACAAGTTTGGCAGTGTTGCCAACATTAAGCGTTACACAGGGCAAGATGAAGTGTATCTGGATCTGCAAAATGGTCGCTTAGATCTAACCTTCGGCAACTCAGATCAACTTTCATTGGCTTTCTTAGATAAGAAAGAAGGCGAGGGCTTTGAGTTCAAAGGTAAAGCAGTAACCGATAAAGCCTACATTGGCGAAGGTACGGCGTTAGCACTAAGAAAGCAGGATTCAAAATTGGCGAAACAATTCAATGCTGCGATTGAAGAGATCAGAGCAAACGGTACTTACGACAAGATCGCCGCTAAGTACTTCACGTTTGATATCTATGGCGCTGATTTGTAATTCGTCTAACGCCTAAAAATTAGAACACCAAAAACAAAAATCCGAGGGCTGTAAGGCTCTCGGATTTTTGTTGCAAATAATTCATCCTCTCAAGCTTCTCTCTATTGCCTTTATCTATTCTTGTTACCTAAATCCAACCGAAAACCTTGCCTTCATCACCTCACAAAGCGCTGTTCACGACTCGCGTTTTCGAGCGAGGAGACCTTCTTTGTCGTGCTCCATAACTGAATTTAATGTCTTAAAATAACATAAATAGATCGGTGCTTTTTTACTAAGAGATTGTTCTTAAAGCAGTTGAAAGTAATCGAAATTACCAAAAAATCCAAAGTAGAACTGATTAATGGTCTAATTAGTCCCAAATATGATTGGTATCACAATCAATTAGGTTCTCAGGCCAATAGATAAACCTTAGTTCACAAAATATACATATAGTATTGTAATACAAAATTCATAGGGTAAGAATATTGTAATGAAACGTTACTGCTATGAGCGATGTGCAATTGAACGTTAGATTTCAAACTTAGCTATAGCGTTGCATATAAAAACTGTACCTCTTACAAAATGGATTCTGGAGAAGAACATGAAAAAACACCTACTGACGATTGCAGCGGCTTCAATTCTTATGGCATTTGGCGCTCAAGCAAAAACTTTGACGTTAGGGCATGCAATGTCATTAGAAAGCGCAGCTCACCAAGGCATGGTGATCATGGCTGATAAAGTTAAAGAAAAATCGAATGGTGAACTTACGATTAAGATCTTTCCAAACGGTCAATTAGGCTCTGAACGTGACCAAGCGGAGCAAGTAGTTACTGGCGCGATTGATATGGCCAAAATCAATGGTGGGTTAGCCGAATCTTTTGAACCAACGTTTAAGGTTAATGCACTGCCTTTCTTATTCCGTGACGTTCCACATATGAGAACCTTCATGCGAAGTGAAGCTGCACAAGAGATGCTGCTTTCAAGTGAAGGTAAAGGTTTCATCGGTCTTACATTCTATGATTCAGGCACACGTAGCTTCTACGCTAAGAAAGCCATCAACTCACCAGCTGATCTAGCTGGCATGAAAGTTCGAGTTCCTGGTTCTCCAACCATGATGGAAATGGTTAACCTACTTGGTGGTAAAGCAACGCCTGTACCTTTCAATGAGGTATACACGGCTCTGCAACAAGGTGTAATTGATGGTGCTGAGAATAATATTTCTAGCTTAGTTGAAATGAAACACAGTGAAGTTGCCAAATTTTACTCTATGGACCAGCACATGATGACACCTGACGTGATCATCATTTCAGAATACAAATGGGGTTCTTTAACGGCTAACGAGCAAAAAATCTTAAAAGAAGCTGCAGCTGAGTCTCTTGAAGAGCAGATCAAAATCTGGGATGCAACAGATGACATGAACAAAGAGAAAGGAATGAAAGCAGGCGTGACGTTTGTTGAAGTTGATAAAGCCCCGTTCCGTGCCGCTGTTAAACCTATGATTGATGAAGCGAAAAAAGACCCTAAATTAGCTTCGTTCATTGAAAAAATTGAAGTTCTGTAATCAGTCTTAGTGAAAATATAATTTTGCCTTGGCTTTGCTAAGGCAAAATTTTTTGAGGTATCACACCATGTTAGCAACTTTCAGAAACCTACTTGATAGGTTGATTCTTTTTGTCTCTTCTTTTGCATTAATGTTACTTGTCGTTACTGTCACTTGGCAGGTTTTTAGTCGCTATGTTTTGAATGACCCAAGTAACTGGACTGATGAACTTGCTCGTTATGCGATGGTATGGCTTGGACTATTAGGAGCAAGCTACTTATTCGGTATTAAAGGGCATTTAGCTATAACGTTATTGGATGGTTATCTTAAGGGTAAAGCGCACATAGCATTACACCTACTCATCAATGTGATTTCTGGCGCATTTGTATTTCTAGCAATGCTTCAAGGTGGCATCGCCTTAATGGGAAGAACCACACAACAACTCTCTCCAGCACTGCAATTACCGATGTCGACGGTGTATTCAATATTGCCGATTTCAGCCGTTATTATCCTCATCTATTTGGTCATGAATACGTTTGATCTTTTTTGTGAACCCAACAAAAAGTAAGTTTAAAAGGACTCTATATTATGGATTTGTCCATTGGTGTTTGGCTGCTAGGCCTATTCTTATTCATGATCGCGATAAGCATGCCGATTGCGATTGCAATTGCTATGTCATCTTTAACCATCATGTATTTCATCTTACCGTTTGAAGTCGCGAGTATTACTGCGGGTCAAAAAATCATTACCGGTATCGATAGTTTCAGTTTATTAGCTATCCCTTTCTTTATCCTCGCTGGGAATATAATGAATGTGGGTGGCATTGCGAGTCGACTTATCAACCTTGCAAAGCTCTTGGTTGGTTGGATTCCGGGCTCACTTTTTCACGTCAACATCTTCGCCAATATGATGTTTGGTGCTGTTTCAGGGTCAGCCGTTGCAGCAGCTGCTGCGGTTGGTAAAACCTTAGGTCCTGAATTAGAAAAAGATGGTTATGATAAAAACTTAGCAACAGCAGTAAACGTTGCATCCTGCCCAGCAGGCTTACTAATACCGCCGAGTAATTCACTGATCGTATTTTCAGTGGTATCGGGTGGAACATCCGTTGCGGCGTTGTTTATCGCAGGTTATGTCCCAGGTATTCTAATGGGCTTAAGTTGTATGGTCGTCGCCTATTTCATCGCTAAAAAGAAAGGCTATAAAACAAGTGCCAATGACGGCTTCACAGCGAAAGATGTGCTGAATATTGTTTGGCAAGCAACGCCCAGCTTAGGGCTTATTGTAGTGGTTATTGGCGGTATTATTGGTGGTGTTTTCACTGCGACAGAAGGGGCGTGTATCGCGGTTCTTTACTCTTTTATACTGTCACTCTGTTACCGAACTCTTAAATGGGCACACTTCCCGATAATTTGTAGAGAAACAGTTCAGGTCACTGGCATTATGCTGTTTTTGATTGGTGCTTCTACCATCATGTCATGGGCTATGGCGTTTACCGGACTACCAACCATGATCAGCGATTGGATGCTCTCTATTTCAGATAATCCAATTATCATTTTTATTCTGATGAACCTGATTCTACTGATCGTGGGTATGTTTATGGACCTTACGCCAGCCGTATTGATCTTTACCCCTATCTTTATGCCGATTGCTGAGCACTTAGGTATGCATCCAATTCACTTCGCGATGATGATTATCTTCAACTTATGTATTGGTATTGCAACGCCACCCGTTGGCACGGCGCTATTTGTGGGTTGTAGTGTCAGTGGCTCTAAGATTGAGAATGTTATAAGAAGTATCATGCCGTTTTGTGCCGTACTGATCGTCACACTGTTGGCTATTACTTTTATTCCTGAAATTAGTTTGGCTCTGCCTCGTGCGTTTGGACTAATCAATTAGCCTAACAAGGGTAAGGTTTACCGACTCAATATTGATCATCACCTAATAAAAAACCGCCTGTGTGAAGGCGGTTTTTTTATCAATCAAAACTGAAGCTTAATATTACGCTTGCTGTTTTTGTAGCTCAGCTTCTTTCGCTTCGTCTTCGATTAGAGAATCAACGATGACTGCACATGCTGCATCACCAGTGATGTTCAGAGCAGTACGGATCATGTCGAAGATACGGTCTAGAGCGAACAACAGAGGTAGACCTTCGATAGGGATACCAGCCGCTAGAAGAACTGCGACCACTAGGAAAGAAGGACCAGGAACACCTGCTTGACCAACTGCGCCTAGAGTCGACGTTACGATGATAGCAACGTAAGCACCCATAGATAGGTCGATGTTGAACAGCTGTGCGAAGAAGATAGCAACTAGGCCGTAGTAAATTGCGTTACCAGACATGTTGATCGTCGCACCAAGAGGCAGAACGAATGAAGCCGTAGAGTTACGAACGCCAAGTTCCTTCTCTACCGTTTCCATTGTTACTGGCAGTGTCGCCATTGAAGATGCTGTTGATAGTGCAACCGCTTGAGGCTTCTTCATTGCTACTAGGAACTTCTTAGCTGAAGTCTTAGTGAAGATTTGAATCATTAGCGGGTAAGCAACAAAGCCGAAGATTAGAATCGCAGCGATGTAAACAACGAACAGTTTGAACACAACCATAAGTGCGCCAAAACCGAATGTACCCACAGCTTCTGCCATTAGGCCGAATACACCAAGTGGTGCAATGATCATAACCTTGTTGATCATCCAAACCATTGCGTCAACAATCGCGTTTACGCCATTGATGATAGGGTCACGTTTCTCTTTCGCTTGTTTAGAAATCGCAATACCGAAGAATAAGCAGAAAACTAGAATTTGAAGAATGTTTGCTTCATTCAGTGATTGGAAAACGTTGGTTGGGATCATACCCGTTATGGTTGCCCAGAACGTTGGAAGTTCGCCTTTGGCAGCGTATTCAGAAGAGAACATGCCTTCAACGCCAGAAACATCGATACCACGACCTGGTTCGAATATTTCACCCATTACTAGCGCTAGTGCTACAGCAAGTGCAGACGTTAGTGCAAAGTAACCTAGAGTGGTCACGCCCACTTTACCTGCTGATGAGCTGTTGCCTAGACCAGCAGCACCTGAAATTAGGGCAACCGCGACTAGAGGGATAACCAGCATCTTGATCAAATTGATGAAGATAGCACCCAGTGGAGCGAACATAGTTGCGCTGTCACCCATCATCGCACCGACTAGGGTACCGATGATCATTGCAATAACGACTTGAACGCCGATGTTGCTTAGTAAACTCTTTTCTTTTAACACTTCCATAACCTCTGTGCTACTAAATATAAAAATCCCAGAATTACTCACCAATGTACGATGTACCATTGGATTAATATTTCGCGAGAAGTTTTACACGTATCCTTTACATTTATCAATATGAGCAGAGATGAAAGCCCTCGAAAAGTAGGTGGTTTTATGTCATTTGTTGTTTTTCTATACCAATGCAACCGTTTGCTTTTGTTTTTTATTGCTCTGATATTTGCAGTATTTATAAAAGCCTTTTTGTTTGGTGTTTTGTGAATGGTTTTGAGGCGTTGGTATTTGACTTGCTTTGTTAACATTTGGTTTTCATTTTTGGATGTTTTTTGGTCTTGATATTTGAGCTAATTCAAAGGCGCGTGTTGTGTGAAATTTAGCCTGAACTATGCTTAAGGTATCTATTTATTACCAAGATGTTACCTCTGCGCTTTAAATAAAACGTCTATCTAGCATCTCAGTTGTAAGGAGAGGGGCTATGACTTTTATATTAAAGTACTTGTTTGCGTTTCTTCTGTTGTTCAGCTCTGTGTTTGCTCAGGCCGATGATGTCTGGGTTATTGAGGTGAATGGAGGAATCGGTCCTGCGACCAGTGACTACCTCACTAGAGAAATAGAACAAGCTCACGATGAGCAAGCGAAGCTCATTATTTTGAAAATGAACACGCCCGGCGGGTTAGATACGTCGATGCGCGACATTATCCGATCCATCACCACATCACCGATCCCGATAGCAACTTGGGTTGGGCCTGCTGGCTCACGTGCGGCGAGTGCGGGAACCTACATTCTACTTGCTAGCCACATCGCCTCTATGGCGCCTGGAACTAATTTGGGCGCAGCCACGCCTGTCTCTCTTGGTGGTGGCAAAGCGCCGACTAATCCACTATCTCCTCAAGACGATGCTAATAAAGATGACAACACGTCAGTGAGTGAGCAAGACGAAACAAAACAAGAGAACTCAGACCAAGTAAAAGCCACCACTGCGATGGAGAAGAAAGTCATCAATGATGCTGCAGCCTACATTGTCAGTTTGGCTAAGCTACACAATCGCAATGAAGAGTGGGCTGAAAAGGCGGTAAGAGAAGCGGCGAGTTTGGACTCAGAGAACGCGCTCACACTTAACGTGATCGATTTTATTGCCAGCGACCTTCAGCAATTGGTTGAGCTGAGCAACGGACGCACCATCACCATCAACGGTATCAATCAGGAAGTTCAACTTAGTGATGTGGCGTTTGTTGAGCGTGAACAAGACTGGCGCTTTAGTTTGCTTTCGGTGATTACCAATCCCAACGTCGCTTATATCCTCATGCTCATTGGCATCTATGGCTTATTGCTGGAGTTCTATAACCCAGGGGTCGGCTTACCGGGTGTATTGGGCGGTATCTGTTTGTTGTTAGCGATGTACTCCTTACAAATGCTGCCCGTGAGTTACGCAGGCCTTGCGCTAATTCTATTGGGAATTGCCTTAATGGTCGCAGAGGCCTTTAGTCCGAGCTTTGGTATTTTCGGTTTGGGCGGCGTTGCTGCATTTACGCTCGGTTCAATCATGCTGATGGACACCGAAGTGCCGGGTTATCAAATCGCATTGCCTTTAATTATCGGGATCAGTTTGTTCTCTGTTGCCTTTATCGTCGTAACAATATCAATGCTAGTCCGAGTGAGAAACAAGCCCGTGACTACAGGGATGGAAGCGGTGGTTGGCGAGACAGGCAAAGTTGTCAGCGGTTTCCCGGGTGCTGGCCGAGTGCTAGTTGAAGGTGAAATTTGGCAAGCTCAATGCGCCAGTGAACTGCAAGCGGGGCAGCTTATCAGAGTGACCAAACTGACTGGGTTGTTGTTGGATGTCGAGGCACTACCCGATGAGATACCACCGAGGCCGAGTTAGCGCGGATTTTTAGGACGAACTTGATTGAATTAATTATTGCTTAACCATCGTTACCATTAGGGGGCGGTTATGTTTATACACACTATAGGTATTGTCATCGTGCTCGTTATCTTGTTGATAGCCAGCATGTTCAGAGTTCTGCGCGAGTACGAGCGGGCAGTGGTGTTCTTCCTTGGGCGCTTTTATGGCGTTAAAGGGCCGGGGTTGATTATCATCATTCCTTTCATTCAACAAATTGTGCGAGTGGATCTACGTACTATTGTTTTGGATGTACCAACACAAGATTTGATCACCAGAGATAATGTGTCTGTGAAGGTCAATGCTGTGGTCTATTTTCGAGTGCTCGACCCGAAGATGGCGATCAACAACGTTGAGAATTATCTTGAGGCCACCAGTCAACTTTCACAAACAACGTTACGTTCTGTTCTAGGGCAACATGAGTTGGACGAGCTGTTGTCTGAGCGAGAAGAGCTCAATAGAGATCTGCAATCGATACTGGATCAACACACCGATAACTGGGGGATTAAGATTGCCAATGTTGAGATTAAACATGTCGACCTTGATGACAGTATGGTGCGAGCGCTTGCTAAACAAGCTGAGGCGGAACGTTCTCGTCGAGCTAAGGTGATACATGCGACGGGTGAGTTAGAAGCATCAACCAAATTACGCGAAGCGGCCGAAGTGCTGAACCAAGCGCCTAACGCCATTCAATTGCGATATATGCAAACGCTAACCGAGGTGGCTAATGAAAGAACCTCCACAATCATCTTCCCAATGCCCATCGATTTAGTGGAGAAGATAACCGATCCGATCAAAGCGACGCTCAATGAGGCAGCGATTAAGAAAGCGATGAAAGCCGATGAGTGATTGGCTTTAATGAAAAGCAATAAAAAAGGCTCCACAGTTGTGGAGCCTTTTAATATTTGAATCGCTGGTTCGATTTATTGACCGCAGATTACTTTTGCGTAGCCGCTTTCATTGGCGTAACAAACTCAGCTAGTGCTTTAAGCATTGCTTCTGGTTGTTCAACGTTATTTTCAATGATTTTCACAACCGCTGAACCAGAGATAGCACCTGCAGCGCCAGCTACAATTGCTTCTTTCACTTGTTCAGGAGCCGAGATACCGAAACCAAGCAGTGCTGGTGGCGCATCAAACTTGTTCAAACGGTCAAGTAGGGCTGTCACAGGCATGTTTGCTTTGGTTTCTGCACCCGTTACGCCAGCACGAGAAAGTAGGTAAGTGTAACCACCACCTAGCTCAGAAACCGATTGAAGCGTCTCATCACTTGCTGTTGGTGGAGCAATAAAGATTGGGTGAATACCAAACTTTTTAGCTGCAGCAACAAACTCGCCACTCTCGTTGGTTGGTACGTCAGCAATCAATACTGAATCGATACCTGCATTCGCACAACGCTCGTAGAAGTTCTCGATACCACGTGCGTACACCAAGTTTGCGTACATCAGTAAGCCGATTGGCAGCTCTGGGTATTTAGCACGAATTTGACCAATAAGATCAAAACACACATCTGGCGTGACTTTAGAATCTAAAGCGCGAATGTTCGCACCTTGGATTGTTGGACCATCAGCAAGAGGATCAGAGAATGGGATACCAAGCTCAAGTGCGTCTGCACCCGCTTCAACCAAAGTTTCCATGATCTTAAGCGATTGCTCAGGGTTAGGATCGCCAACCGTTACGAATGGTACGAATGCGCCCTGATTCTTTTCAGCTAAGCGAGTGAAGAGTGATTGATAGCGATCCATTATAATGCTCCTTTCTCTTTAAGAATGTCGTGTACAGAGAAAATGTCTTTGTCACCACGGCCAGATAAGTTAACGACTAATAGCTGTTCTTTCTCAGGATCGTCGTGAGCCATTTTGATTGCATGAGCCAAAGCATGAGACGACTCTAGCGCTGCGATAATACCTTCGTTACGTGCGATAGCTTGGAAAGCTTCTAGTGCTTCGTCATCGGTCACGTTGTCGTATTCAGCACGGCCAATAGCATTTAGGTGTGCGTGTTGAGGACCAACTGATGGGAAATCTAGACCCGCAGATACAGAGTAAGACTCTTCTACTTGGCCGTTCTCATCTTGCATTAGTGGTGCTTTCATACCGAAGAAGATACCGGTTTTACCGTGCTTAAGCGGTGCGCCGTGTTGGTCGGTATCAATACCTTTACCAGCAGGCTCTACACCGATTAGGCGAACAGACTCTTCTTCAATGAAATCAGCGAACATACCGATAGCGTTTGAACCACCGCCGACACAAGCGATAACCGCATCAGGAAGGCGACCTTCACGCGCTAGAATCTGGTTCTTCGTTTCTTCACCAATCATGCGTTGGAAATCACGAACAATCGTTGGGAATGGGTGAGGACCCGCTGCAGTACCCAATAGGTAGTGCGCGTCTTCATAAGTTGCAGACCAGTCACGTAGCGCTTCGTTACACGCATCTTTTAGTGTTGAAGAGCCAGAATGAACAGGGATAACCTCTGCGCCCATTAGCTTCATACGGAACACGTTCGGGCTTTGACGTTCAACGTCTTTTGCACCCATGTAAACACGACACTTAAGACCCAATAGAGCACAAGCTAGAGCTGTTGCCACACCGTGTTGGCCTGCGCCAGTTTCAGCGATGATTTCCTGTTTGCCCATACGTTTTGCTAACAATGCTTGACCAAGTACTTGGTTTGTCTTGTGAGCACCGCCGTGAAGTAGATCTTCACGCTTTAGGTACAGTTTGGTTTTCGTACCTTTTGTTAGGTTGCGTGCTAGCGTTAGCGCCGTTGGACGACCAGCGTACTCTTGAAGAAGCGTCATGAATTCGCTGCGGAATTCAGGATCGGCTTGTGCATCGATAAATGCTTGTTCAAGTTGGTCTAGTGCTGGCACTAGGATCTGCGGTACGTATTGACCACCGTATTCACCAAAGTAGGCATCGAGTTTAGCCATTGTGTTATTCCTTCAATTCTACTGATGTGTATTCACACCAAGTCATTTAATCTTGTTTGAGCTTCGCAAAAGGCAAAGCTCACAAATATGTTTTTAGTTTCTGCTTTCTAATTTCTAGCGCCGAGTTTGGACTAGTAATTGCGAATCGCTGCAAAAGCGCGTTGCAGCTTGTCTGCGTCTTTTTTTCCTGGAGCGGATTCAACGCCAGAGTTTAGGTCTAATCCTAAGCAGCCCAACTTAGCCGCTTGGTTAGCATTTTCTGGGTTTAGACCGCCCGCCAACATGATTGCGCTTTGGTTGTTGATTAGGCTCCAATCGAACACTTGGCCTGTACCACCTGTTTGAGAACCCACTTTAGTATCTAGCAGGTGACGAGTCACGTTGCTTTCCAGTAATTCTGGTAGCGAGCTTTCTGTATCGGAAGCAACACCATAAGCTTTCCAAATCTCAACGCTTTCAGGTAGTGACTGTTTTAGCTCATCGACATATGCTTGAGACTCATCACCGTGCAATTGCACAGCGAACAGGCCTAGCTCAGAAACCGTTTTCGCAACGTCAGTAACGCTATGGTTTTGGAACACACCCACGTAGTTCAAAGGTGCGCCGCTCATAGTCAAACGAGCCGCTTCGATATCCACATAACGCTTAGATGCTTCAACGAAAATCAGACCACCGAATACCGCACCAGCTTGATAAGCCTTCGCTGCATCGTCAGAGTGAGTTAAACCACACACCTTGTTTTCACCCAGCGTGACTTTACGCACAGCAAGCTCAAGGTTTTTCTCAGCCATTAGAGAGCTACCGATTAGGAAGCCATCTGCAAACGTTGAAAGGTCACGAACTTGTTGATGTGTGTAGATGCCAGACTCTGAAATTACGACTGCGTTTGGAGCCAGTTCGCGAATCAATGGTGCCAACTCTTTAGTACGGTTCAAATCAGTCGAAAGGTCACGTAAGTTACGGTTGTTAATCCCGATCACCTTAGCGTTTAGAGCGACTGCGCGGTGAAGTTCTTCTTCGTTACTGACTTCTGTTAGTACACCCATGTTGAGTGAGTGAGCGACTTCCGCCAGCGCTTTGTACTCTTCGTCATCCAATACCGATAGCATCAACAAGATAGCATCAGCTGAGTAATGACGAGCTAAGTAAACTTGGTAGGTATCAACCATGAAGTCTTTACACAGGATAGGTTGCTTAGCAATGCTGCGAACCTTAGGTAAAAACTCAAAGTCACCTTGGAAGTACTTCTCGTCTGTCAGAACTGAAATCGCGTTTGCGTGGTTGTTGTAAACCGACGCAATGTAGTCGAGGTCAAACTCGTCACGGATTAGACCTTTTGACGGAGAGGCCTTTTTACATTCCGTGATGAAAACCGTTTGCTCGCCGCTCAGAGCATCATAAAAGCTGCGGTCTGTTGCAGTTAGTGACGCTTTAAACTCGTCTAATGGTTGAGTCTGCTTACGCGCTTCAACCCATTGGTATTTATCACGAACGATTTTTGCTAATACTTCCGCCATTTCAGCTTCTTTGACTGAAACGTGGGTCGACAGTTTATCGGTAGTCTGTGTCATGTTCTTTGTCTCAATTCGTCGTTCGTTAGGCGTGTGCAGCAAGCTTTTGTACAAGCTCGTACGCTTTGCCAGAGTTCATTGCGTCAATCGCTTGCTGTGCGTTGGCTTTTAGGTCTTCGTGACCAAATAGACGCATCAGCAGAGCTACGTTGACTGCCACTGCGCCAACTTGTGCGTCAGTGCCTTTACCTGTGAGGATATCGGTTGTGATGGCTTTGTTCTCTTCTGGCTCGCCGCCCTTGATTGCTTCAAGAGGGTGAGTGTTCAAACCAAAGTCAGCCGGAGTCACTGTGTACTCGTGAATCTTGCCATCTTTAATCTCAGCAACGATAGTCTCGCCGTGAATCGCCACTTCATCTAGGCCGCTACCGTGCACAACAGCTGCACGCTTCATGCCCATTTGCAGCATGGTTTCTGCGATAGGACGAACCAACTCTTTGCTATAAACACCCATTAGCTCGATGTTAGGTCGAGCAGGGTTAATCAGTGGACCAAGGATGTTGAAGATAGTGCGCGTTTTCATGGTTTGACGAACAGGCATCGCGTGACGTACGCCAACGTGATACTGCGGAGCAAATAGGAACGCTACGCCAAGTTCATCAACAGCGGTACGCGTGTCTTCTGCTGTCATCGCTAGGTTGATACCGAACGAATCCAATAGGTCAGAAGAACCTGATTTGCTCGATACGCTGCGGTTACCGTGCTTCGCGACTTTTAAGCCACACGCTGCGGCAACAAATGCAGAAGTCGTCGAAATATTAATGGTGTTGTGACCGTCGCCACCTGTACCAACGATGTCTGCGAAATCGTAATCAGGGCGCGGGAACGGGTTCGCATTCGCAAGCAGAGCTTTTGCCGCACCAGCAATTTCGTCTGGCGTCTCGCCTTTGATTTTTAGTGCAGTCAGCGCTGAAGCCATCAAGATTGGATCGAGCTCACCCTTGATGATCACATCAAATAACTGTTGGCTTTCTTCTTGAGTAAGAGACTGCTGTTCGTAAAGTTTATTAATCTGTTCCATGATCGTTTCCTATATCGTCTTTTTCTCAAGAGCCCATTCGATCGCGTTCGCAAGAAGCGTTGCACCGTAGGTCGTCATAATTGATTCAGGGTGGAATTGGAATCCACACACCTTGTCTTGTTCTTGAACCACTGACATCACCAAATCATCGACTTCAGCTGTCACCGTTAAGCTATCAGATACATGCGTTGCCACTAAAGAGTGGTAGCGAGCGATAGCCAGTGGCGAAGGTAAGCCTTGGTAAGTCGCATGGTTTTGGTGTTCCATCATCGACACCTTACCATGAATGATTTCGCCAGCGCCTGCAACGGTGCCGCCATAGGCTTCAACAATTGCTTGGTGGCCTAAGCAAATACCAATCATTGGCACTTTACCTTTTAGAAGCTGAATCAGCTCTGGCATACAGCCCGCATCTGCTGGAGCGCCAGGGCCTGGCGAAAGCAGTGCAACAGGGTTGTCTAGTTCGTTGATCGCCGCTTCAACAACCTTTGCCTGAATGTTGTTACGGTAAATCTTTACGCTGTGACCTAATGAACGAAATTGGTCTACAAGGTTGTATGTGAATGAGTCGAAGTTATCGATGAATACAATATCAGCCATGATTACGACTCCTTCTTATTTGTTAGGTTTTTAGTATGTGCAGCTTGAATCGCAGAGATAACCGCTTGTGCCTTGCCGCGAGTTTCATCGGCTTCTGCTTGTGGGTCTGAATCGAATACCACACCAGCGCCAGCTTGTACTTGTGCCACGCCATCTTCAACGTAAGCAGAACGAATTACGATACAAGTATCTAGAGTCCCTTCACCGGTTAGATAACCGACTGCACCACCGTAGCTACCACGACGTGTTTTTTCTACATCACGGATAAGCTGCATTGCGCGGATTTTTGGTGCGCCCGTTAGCGTACCCATGTTCATACAAGCTTGGTAAGCGTGTAGAGCATCTAAGTCTTCACGGAGCTGACCAACAACACGAGAAACTAAGTGCATTACATGGCTGTAGCGGTCAACTTTTAGCAAGTCTGCTACGTGGCGAGTGCCAGCTTCGGCAATACGTGCCACATCGTTACGTGCTAGGTCGACTAGCATCATGTGCTCGGCGTTTTCTTTCTTGTCGGTACGCAGTTCCAGCTCGATACGGCTGTCTAGGTCGAAATCGATTTGACCGTCAGGGCGCTTACCACGACGACGAGTACCAGCAATTGGGTAGATCTCAATTTGGTTGGTTTCTGTCTCGTATTTCAGAGCACTTTCTGGAGAAGCTCCGAACAGCGTAAACAGCTCGTCTTGCATGTAGAACATGTAAGGGCTTGGGTTACTTTGTTTGAGTTCTTTATAAGCCGCCAGTGGAGCAGGGCAAGGTAGAGTAAAGCGGCGTGAAGGTACCACTTGGAACACATCGCCTTTAACTACGTACTCTTTTAAATCATGAACCGTTTGGCAGAAGTCTTCATCAGAAACGCTTGGTACTGCTTCAACGTTGTCGAGTGGCGTTACTTCTGTGATGGCTTTCAGTGACTGACACTGAGTTTGAATGTCGGCTAGACGGTCAGTCAATTGCGCTTTGATGCTGTCATCTTGAGCAAATAAGCTCGCGTGAAGTAGGCCTTCGTTCTCTTGGTGATCGAAACGCAATAGTGTTTCAGCTACGTAGAAAACAAAGTCAGGACAATTGTTGGTTGCTTCAGCATCACCGAGTGGCTCAAAGTTTGCCACGATGTCGTAAGCGAATAGACCCGCCATGAATAGCGCGTGTTTGTTATCTGCGTCTTGCTTAAAGCTGTGCTGAACCAAACGCAGTGCATCGAATGAAGAGGCTTCTCTTAAACGTGAGTCTTCATCTAATTCGTTGCTTGGCTCGATAAAAGTCAGCGTCAAAACGTTATCAGTAAGGTCAGATTTAATTTCTGCTTTCACGTTTTGAGTGAGATGTTCGATAAGCGCTTGACCGTTTTCAGTCAATGCTTGAAAGGTTACTTCATGTCCGCGACATACGATGCGAACAGCAGAGTCGATAAGGAGTAGGCTTGTCAGGTTCTGTTTAGATTCAATCTCGGCAGATTCCAACAAAAGACTATCAGTTTTGTTTTCACACAAAGTATGGAAAACGCTGGTTGGATCTTGCGAGTAAGGAACTGAAGAATTGATGACCTCAATGGTTCCCAGCTTTTTGATTTCAATGGCCTTGTTCACAAGACCTCCTTTATGATTCTTTAAATTTCCTGCCGTACATAGTCGCATAAAGATACCTTTCACCCAATCTAGAATATGGTCAATTCGATGATTTGTTAGTCAGTTGAATGTGAGATGTTCGACAAATTAAAAAGCCCGCTATTAAAGCGGGCTTAGTGATAACTTTTTTATAAACAAACTGTTTAACTAGAAGTACACGTTAGCCCACCAAGAACTTGTCCAAGTGCGCCACCAATTAAGCTCTGAACTTGCTTCTACTGAAGAAAGTTCTAAAACTTTATCTTTATGGTTTTGGTTAAATTCTTGTAACATGGTGAACCTATCAAATGTGATACTTCGTATTTGTGTACTAGTTAACTAGTTTTCCGCTTGCGGGTCAAGTGTGTTGACACAAATATAACGATAAAAATTGAAAACAATGAAAAAGAATATATGAGAATTGATCTACATAGTCATACAACAGCCTCAGATGGCCGACTTACTCCACCTGAGCTAATTGACCGAGCGCTTGGCTTTAACATCGAAGCGCTAGCGATTACAGATCATGACACGACTGATGGGCTTGCTGAAGCACGCAACTATATTGCTGAGAACAACCTTCCTATTCAGCTGATCAACGGCATTGAGATTTCGACTGTTTGGCAAAACAAAGATATCCATATTGTTGGGTTAAACGTTGATCCTGAGTCACCAGAGCTTAAAGCGCTCATTGAGCAACAGAAGCAACACCGTATTGGACGTGCAGAGATGATTGCTCAACGTCTTGAGAAAGCGACTCGTGAAGGGGTGCTAGAAGAAGTTAAATTGATTGCGGGTGATGCGCCTATCACTCGCGCTCACTTTGCTAAGTGGTTAGTCGATAACGGCTACGCAAAAACCATGCAGCAGGTGTTTAAAAAGTTTCTTACTCGCAATAACCCAGGTTATGTGCCGCCAACATGGTGTTCAATGAGTGATGCTGTTACGGCTATTCACGCTGCTGGTGGGCAAGCCGTACTCGCTCACCCTGGGCGATATGGCCTTACAGCCAAGTGGGTTAAGCGCCTGCTAGCCGCATTTGTTGAAGCGAAAGGGGATGCGATGGAAGTCGCTCAACCTCAGCAAGCGCAACAAGAAAGACGCACACTCGCGGATTATGCTATACAATACAAACTATTAGCCTCCCAAGGCAGTGATTTCCATTACCCATCTCCGTGGATGGAACTTGGACGCAATCTCTGGCTACCTTCTGGGGTCGAAGAAGTATGGAAAGATTGGGAGTTTCAAACGGTTTCACTATCTGAATAGTCTTTAGGTGAGCCAGCTCCTTCTGATGATAGAGTCGAGAGATTCGATAACGAGGATCAACAATGAGCCAGTTTTTTTATGTACACCCAGATAACCCACAAGCACGCTTAATTACTCAAGCGGTTGCGATTATTCGCAATGGCGGCGTTGTGGTTTATCCAACAGATTCCGGTTATGCGCTGGGCTGTCAGCTTGAAAACAAACAAGCACTTGAACGTATCTGTAAAATTCGTCGCATCGATGACAAGCATAACTTCACCTTGTTATGTCGTGATCTTTCTGAATTATCACTGTATGCACGCGTCGATAACGTGGCTTTCCGTCTACTGAAAGCACATACACCAGGTGCTTACACGTTTATCTTTAAAGCAACCAAAGAAGTGCCAAAGCGTTTGATGAACGCCAAGCGTAAGACTATTGGTATTCGTGTCCCAGACAACAAGATTGCACTCGACCTGTTGGAAGCGATGGGTGAACCATTGATGTCGACGTCTTTGATTCTGCCGGGTAACGAGACTACGGAGTCGGATCCAGAAGAAATTCGTGACAGCCTAGAGCATGCGGTTGATGTGATTTTGAATGGCGGTTACTTAGGTGAGCAACCGACGACGGTTATTGACTTCAGTGACGATGATGCCGTGGTTCTACGTCGTGGTGCTGGCGATCCTGCACCGTTTGAATAGTCGCTTTACTGATTAACAGTCTGTAACGATACAGCAAACCTGCCACAGTAAATAACAAGTGCTTTTTGGCAGGTTATTTGCGATAATACGCGACCGCGATTTGGTCGCGAAAAATTCATTCGACGTCTGTGAAGACGACAATTAGGTAGAAAAGAGTAAATGAGCGAAAAATTACAGAAGGTTTTAGCGCGAGCTGGTCACGGTTCTCGTCGTGAACTAGAAGGTTTAATCAAATCTGGTCGTGTAAGTGTTAACGGTCAAGTTGCGAAACTGGGCGAACGTCTTGAAGACGAGAACTCAGTGATCCGTATCGATGGCCATACTGTTTCAGGCAAGGCTTCTGAAGAAGTGGTTTGTCGTGTACTTGCTTACTACAAACCTGAAGGTGAGCTTTGTACTCGTCACGATCCTGAAGGCCGCCGTACTGTTTTCGATCGTCTACCTAAGATCCGTGGTTCTCGTTGGATTTCAGTTGGTCGTCTTGATGCAAACACATCAGGCCTTTTGCTTTTCACTACTGATGGTGAGCTTGCAAACCGTCTAATGCACCCAAGCCGTCAGGTTGAGCGTGAGTACCTAGTACGTGTATTCGGTGAAGTGACTGAGCAGAAAGTTAAAAACGTTACTCGTGGCGTACAACTAGAAGACGGCATGGCTCGTTTTGAAGATGTGGTTTACGCTGGTGGTGAAGGTATGAACCATACTTTCTACGTAGCGATTAACGAAGGTCGTAACCGTGAGGTTCGTCGTCTTTGGGAATCACAAGAAACAACAGTAAGCCGCCTGAAACGTGTACGTTACGGTGATATCTACCTTGATAAGAAACTGCCTCGTGGCGGTTGGAAAGAGCTAGATCTTCAAGAAGTTAACTACTTGCGTGAGCTTGTTGAACTTAAGCCAGAGAAAGAGACACTGTTGGATCTTGATCCTTCAAACACTTCTCGTAAGCGTGAGCGTTCTCGCAGCCAAAAAATTCGTCGTGCTGTTAAGCGTCACGAAGAGCGTGCAAACGCACCAAAAGGCCGTAGCAACCAGACTAAGCGTAAGAAGCCTGCAACTCGCGGTACTACAACACCTGATTCAGGTCGTAGCGCTCCAGCTGCAAACAAAGGCAAGCCTCAGGCTAACAAAAGTAAGCCTAAACTGAACA
This sequence comes from Vibrio sp. 10N.247.311.51, assembly GCF_041467855.1. Taxonomy (NCBI): domain Bacteria; kingdom Pseudomonadati; phylum Pseudomonadota; class Gammaproteobacteria; order Vibrionales; family Vibrionaceae; genus Vibrio; species Vibrio sp. 10N.247.311.51. Next base: position 127,872 of record NZ_JBFSVK010000015.1, read on the forward strand.
ACGGTCGTCCGGCTAAACCAGCTAAGCCAAGAACACGTCAGTAATTACATAAGTTCTTACGCGTAAAGCTTCATTAGCTGAAAGCACTGAATACTAAAAAACCTGCTCACTGAGCAGGTTTTTTTACATCTAGAAGAAGGAGAAGATGCGGGATGCGAGTAACCGAGTATCGAAAACATACTGCCATAATCGGCAGTAACCGTGCTCTTCGCATCTCTTATCTCGTTTACGCGCATCTATAAATCTTTCGTATCTCGTTCTATTTATTTATGATTCGAGAAGTTATCGCCTTTCGCCAGTCGGTCGTAAAGCACTACATTCACTGATGCTGCTAGATTCATGCAGCCGTTAGTCGGAACGTAAATCGTCTCACGACAGAAATCTGTGATCTCTTTCTTGAGCGTGCCATCTTCTGGGCCAAAAATGTAAAACGCGCGTGGTGGGTGTTTGTAATCAGGTAGAGGCTTAGCACCTTCAATCAGATCAACAGCAACCGGCACGCAGCCTACTGGAATAATATCTTTCAGCTCTTCAACACCAATTAAAGGCAGGGCTAGGTGCTTTTCTTTGGTGTCGGTATGGAATTTTCGCGCATGGTCGTAGCGTGTGCCAGTGTAAAACACAGAGTTGGCGCCGTAGCAGCCAGCAGCTCGCATCACAGAGCCTACGTTTTCAGGTGTCTTTGGGTTAACTAGGCCAATGCAGGCATAGCCTTTTGATTGTGTGTCTGTTTTTGCTTTGGTCATAATCAGTGAATCTAAAGTTGATGATGAAAGTGAGTAATCACGATGGAAAATAGCGCGATAAAAATAGCCGAGCAATCGGCTCGGCTAACTTTTAACTCGTTTACATGAATACTTGTTTACTCATGCAGATGAGCGTCAACAGCGGTATTAGTCGCGTTTCCACAGCATGTGACAGAACTTATGTTCTGGGTCACGGCTGATTAGCATGCGAGCAAATACGTCGTCTAGAACGTCATCAGCTTCATTCACAAGACCAATGCGCACTTCAGCGTAGATTTCTTTGTCGACTTCAAAGCCAACATGTTCAACCCAATCATCGCCAGTTTCAACAAGTTCTGCAGCGCCACGATCTTCAAACTGAGCTGTGAATAGAATCACGTCTGCAGGTTCAAGATTATCAGGTGCCATCTCAAGAAAGATGTCGTATGCAGTATCGATTGCATCGTCGTAAGACATTAGGTCGTTAGCTTCGGTCATAATAAGTATCTTAGCTTGCGCGGTTCATGTATTTACGTTCAGCTGTGTTCACAACAACTTTGTCGCCAGTTGCGATGTACTCAGGAACTTGAACAGTAAGGCCTGTAGACAGACGAGCTGGCTTAGTACGAGCAGACGCTGATGCACCTTTGATTGAAGGGTCAGTTTCTTCGATAACAAGCTCAACTGAAGTTGGTAGCTCAAGTGTTGCTGCATTGCCGTCGATAAGAATCGCGTACATGCCTTGAGTTTCTTCGTTGATGAACAGTAGTTCGTCTTCGATTGTTTCACCGTTGAAGATGAATTGTGTGTAATCTTCGTTATCCATGAAGATGTACTCGTTGCCGTCAACGTAAGAGAACATTACTGCACGCTTAGTTACGTCGATAGTTTCAACGATTTCATCAGCCTTGTGGCGAACTTCAGTTTTAACGCCAGTTGCTACATCGCTACCACGGAAACGGTAAATTTTTTGACCGCCACGGCCACCCGGTGTTGTTACTTCGATATCTTTAACTAGTACTGTTTTACCATCAACGTCGATCGCAAAACCTTTTTTAATTTCACTTGCTCTAGGCATTTTGTGTTTGTCCTTAGTGGGTCTATCCGCTGATTATATCTCGGAGATGCTATAAATAGGAATAGCTTGAATCATAAAGTCACCTAGGCGATCATAGAGTTATAGTTAAATCATTATTTTATTTACCGAAACGACCTATGCAGCTACCTGTTATTGACCCAACACAGCCTTTTCAACCTGAATTTCAACCTGTGGTTAACGATCTGATTACCTTTCTAAAAGGTGGATTAGGCTCTAATCTGCACAGTATTTATATTTATGGCAGTGTGGCACGTAAGCAAGCCGTCGTGGGGCGCTCTAATCTAGATGTGGTTGTGGTGACCCATCGACCGTTTCCTGACCAACGAACCACTTTGTTGAACACCATCAAATGGCGTTTCCAAAAGAGCTTCCCGCAGGTAACTCAAGTAGCAATTAAGACCACCTTAGTGAGTGAGATAGTCGATTTCGACAATATCTTCACTTGGGGTTTTATGCTCAAGCATTTAGCCGTGTGTGTGCATGGTGAAGACTTATCGGATTGCTATGGTGATTTTGAAACAAGCTGGGAAATCGCTAAGCACTGGAATATGGATGCTGAAAACTGGTTAGCGGTATATCGCAACAAGATCGCACGAGCGACAACGCCAGAACAACAAGTCGCTGCGCAGGTGATTATCGCCAAGAAGCTTCTACGGGCGAGTTACTCACTGGTGATGTACCGTGATAAATATTGGTACGATGATCCTGTTGAATGTGGCCAGCAATTTTTGAAGTATCATCCAGATCGAGAAGTCGAAATCCAAAGGTTGGGTATTTTGCTTTCTGGTAGACCAATCCCTAAACGTTCGGTGATCGGTATTCTTGATGGCTTTGGTGAGTGGTTAGTTAAGCAATATCAGAAAACCGAGTTTAGAATCGGATAGAGCTTCTTAATCTATCGATACAAAAAAGCAGAACGAATTGAACATTCCTCTGCTTTTTTGTTTTGATGAAACCTCGACAATAATCTTAGAATAAACCTAATTGCTGTCCACTGACTCTCTCAAAATCTAACCCGATGAAGGGTAAGATAGCTTCAGCGACGGGTTTAATCTGTTTGTCGATGTAATGCTGATAATCAATACCACTCTTTAAATACTCTTTAGGCTCAGGGCCGCTCAGAGTAATCAAATATTCAATACGTCCTTTGTTTTGGTATTGAAGAGGGCGCCCTAACTGAGCATTGATTTCATCGGCCATACGAGCTGCACGAACCTGCGGCGGAATGTTCTTTTGGTATTCATGTAGCTTACGACGCAGACGCTTCTGGTAAACCAGTAAATCGTCATGTTTACCCGCTGAAGTCTCATCTACAAACTGTCTGACATAGTCGGTAGGGTCTTGGTCATGAAACACCATCTCATATAGGGTTTGTTGAAACTGCTGTGCTAGAGGTGTCCAATCGGTTCGAGCACTTTCAAGGCCTTTAAAGATGATCTTCTCTTTGTCGCCTTGAGTGATTAGGCCGGCATAACGTTTCTTTGAGCCGGTTTCTGAACCTCTAATGGTCGGCATTAGAAACTTGCGATAGTGAGTTTCGTATTCCAGTTCAAGTATTGAGGTTAAGTTGTGGGTCTCTTTTAAGTGATTCGTCCACCAATCGTTGATGTAAGCGACCAGTTCATTCCCTATCTCGTCTGCTTTTTGCTGGTCATAACTGCCGTTCAGAGACACGAAGGTTGAGTCGGTATCGCCGTAAATTACTTGATAGCCTTTGTCTTCGATCAGAACCTTAGTTTGCTTCATGATCTCATGTCCACGCATGGTAATCGAAGACGCTAACCGGGTGTCGAAGAAACGACAACCGGACGAACCTAACACACCATAGAATGAGTTCATGATGATCTTAATCGCCTGAGAGAACGCCTTCTCGTTGTTCTTTTTGGCCACATCACGTGCAGCCCAGAGGTTTTCAATCATTTCAGGCAAGAAGTGTTTAGAGCGGTGGAATTGACCACCTCTAAAACCCTCAACCGCTTGGTTTTCGTCTGGGCCAAGTTCCAGCTTCAACCCTTCAATAAGCCCCATAGGGTCAATCAGAAACGAGCGAATGATCGATGGATACAAGCTCTTAAAGTCGAGTACCAAAACCGAGTCGTACAGATTGGGAATTGAATCCATAACATAACCACCGGGGCTCGCAATCCAATTCTCTGGCTCTAAGTTCGGTGCGACATAACCCGCTCTGTGTATCTGAGGTAAATATAAATTGGTAAATGCTGCAACAGAGCCGCCAACACGGTCTAGCTCAACACCGGTTAATCGAGAGCGCTCAATCGCGAAGTCGAGTAGGTGAGTGTGTTCGAAGATACGATTTACTAGCACGCAGTCTTGAAGGTTGTACTTGGCGAGTGAAGGTTTATCGAACTTAAACATTCGGTTTATCTCATCCATACGGTCGTGAACGTTATGGATGTCTTTGCCTTCACCAAGCAGTTCTTGTGATACCGACTCAAGCGACCAAGAACGGAAGTGGTAGGTCGCTGTCTTGAGCATATCAATACCATCCAAGACAACGCGTCCGGGGATTGTGATAAAACCTTGTTGATTTTGTGCAGAACTACGGAAAAAGCTAGGTTGATTGTCTCGACCAATAGTGAGCTTAACTTCATTCCATTCTGAACGTTTGTGCAGCAGCCTAAAATCGAAGTCGATAACGTTCCAACCAATGATGATGTCAGGATCAAATTCAGAGAACCAAGCTATCATGGCTTCAAGTAGCGCCTTCTCGTTAGTAACCCATTGGATATTGGTGTCGGCTTGTTGTGGTTCACCGACCATGATCACTCGGCTATCCATCGGGCTGTCTAGGCCAATTGAATAAAGCACGCCTTTTTCCGAACATTCAATATCAAGCGAGACAACAGATAGATTGGGTAAGTAGTCACCTGCTCGGCATTTCGCATTTGAGACTCGGCGATGCTGATTTTTTTGCGTTGCAGACCCAGTGAACTCAATACTTCCCTTGATAAAACGTTCCATCAAGAATCGATCGGCGAGTCGAATATCGCTTTCAAAGGTTTGGATTTCTTCGTTGTGAAAGGCTTGCGCTAAACCAAAGCTACTTCTCGACAGTGAGGTGTAACACGCGGCGAGAGGTATTTGCTCGAATGTGGCTAATTCTAGAGGCTTAAATTGGCAATCGAGCGACTCTTTCGCTGCGATTGCCTGACATGCTTCAACGTCAGATTGAGCAACAAAAAATACCGGTTTTTCATTTTGAATCGTCAGCAGAGTAGGGCCTTGAGGTGTGCTTAACCACAAGTCGATTTGTGTGCGCCCTGAAAAATCTCTTGCTTGTCTTGTGAGTACAAAGCCTTGCTGAATATCCAATGTAGTAACCTATTGAAATGGGGAATCGAATACTACCATCTAGCGACCCTCAGCGCACAACAGGCAGTAAAAATACTAACTAAATTCTAGTTAGTAGAGGCAAATAACGGGACTCTATAAGCAAATAAGTGAAATTGTCGCGAATGGTTATTCAATGGTATTGAAAATATCTTTATCTTATGTAATTTTATTGGGTGTTGTTTTAACTGGTTGATTTTTAGAAAAAGCTTGTTGTTTTAGTTAGCTTATTTGTTAATAAGTACTTGCTAAAGTTCGTGTTTCAGCACATATTCAACAGAGCTTTTTTTTAGTAATTAAGTTAAGATGTACTCAATGCTGCGATCCACTGTTCCTTTGTTCAATTGTTTCAAACAGATGAAACGACACAGTGGTTGCAGAGCCAATTAATAGTGTGGAGATACAAGTTTGATAAATGTTTTCCTTGTAGATGATCACGAGCTGGTTCGCACAGGGATACGACGTATTATTGAAGACGTCCGTGGAATGAACGTAGCAGGGGAAGCTGAAAGCGGTGAAGATGCTGCAAAATGGTGTCGTACTAACAATACTGACGTTATTTTGATGGATATGAATATGCCTGGTATTGGTGGCTTAGAAGCAACCAAGAAGATCTTGCGTTTCAACCCTGATGTTAAAATCATCGTTTTAACTGTTCATACGGAAAATCCGTTTCCAACTAAAGTGATGCAAGCTGGAGCTGCTGGTTACCTTACTAAAGGGGCAGGTCCGGATGAAATGGTAAATGCAATTCGAGTGGTTAATAGTGGCCAACGATACATTTCACCAGAAATTGCGCAGCAGATGGCTTTGAGCCAATTCTCGCCTGCGTCTGAAAATCCATTCGCAGACTTATCTGAACGTGAACTTCAAATCATGATGATGATTACCAAAGGTCAGAAAGTGACGGATATTTCAGAACAACTCAATCTAAGTCCTAAAACAGTCAACAGTTACCGCTACCGCTTGTTCAGTAAGCTGGATATCAGTGGCGATGTAGAGCTGACGCATTTAGCGATTAGACATGGAATGTTAGACACTGAGACCCTTTAACACTGAGATCGTATAGTGACCAACTTGTTTGACTCAGTCTCATTCCTCAAGACAGTAACAGAGCAGCCCGGCGTTTATCGAATGTATAACGCCGAGGCTGTCGTTATTTACGTCGGTAAAGCTAAGAACCTCAAAAAACGCCTTTCCAGTTATTTCCGTAAAAAAGTCGACAGTGAAAAAACGCGCGCTCTAGTCAGCAATATTGACAAGATCGATGTCACTGTAACGCACACGGAAACCGAAGCTCTTATTCTTGAGCACAACTACATCAAGCAGTACTTGCCTAAATACAACGTACTTTTGCGTGATGATAAGTCGTACCCTTATATTTTTATTAGCAGTCACAAGCATCCTCGTTTGTCGATGCACCGTGGTGCTAAGAAGAAAAAGGGCGAATACTTTGGTCCTTACCCTGATTCCGGTGCTGTGCGTGAGACGCTACACCTAATTCAAAAGATTTTCCCTGCCCGCCAGTGTGAAGACACCGTTTATGCCAACAGAACGCGCCCGTGCTTGATGTGTCAGATTGGTCGTTGTGCTGCGCCTTGTGTCAGCTCAATCATCTCTGATGAAGAGTACAGTGAACTTATCGACTACGTTCGTCTGTTCCTGCAAGGGAAGGACAAATTAGTCCTTGAGACGCTCATCGAAAAGATGGACACAGCAAGCCGAGAGCTTCGCTTTGAACAAGCTGCCGCTTTCCGTGACCAAATCCAAGCGATTCGACGTGTGCAAGAACAACAGTATGTATCTGACGATTCAATGGAAGATATGGACGTGTTGGGCTTTGCTCAAGAGAATGGCGTAGCGTGTATTCATATCTTGATGATTCGCCAAGGCAAGGTTTTAGGTAGCCGAAGCCATTTCCCTAAAATTCCGAACAATACGGTGCGAGAAGAGGTCTTTTCGAGCTTTTTAAGCCAATACTATCTTGCGCATAATGAAGCAAGAACCATCCCAACTCGTTTGATTCTCAATGCCGATTTGATGGAAGATGTTACACCGATTCAAGAAGCCTTGTGTGAAGTGGCGGGTCGTAAGATCCACTTCAATACCAACCCCTCTGGTACTCGAGGTCGTTACCTTAAATTGTCGAATACCAATGCATTGACGGCTATTACCACCAAGATTAATCACAAGATGACGATTAATCAGCGCTTCAAAGAGCTTCAAGAAGTGCTGTCGATGGATGCTATCAAGCGTATGGAATGTTTCGATATCAGTCATACCATGGGTGAAAGCACGGTTGCGTCGTGTGTGGTATTCAATCAAGAAGGCCCGGTGAAACCGGAGTACCGTCGTTACAACATCACAGGTATTACAGGCGGCGATGATTACGCAGCGATGGCTCAGGCGCTTGAGAGACGTTATTCGAAGCAACTCGATGTCGACAAAATCCCAGACATCATCTTTATCGATGGTGGTAAAGGTCAGTTAAACCGCGCTCATGAGATCATTTCTCAATATTGGGGGGATTGGCCATTTAGACCAAGAATGATGGGTATTGCGAAAGGGGTAACGCGTAAACCGGGTTTAGAAACTTTGGTAACCCTTGAAGGTGAAGAGTTTAATTTACCTAGCGATGCGCCAGCACTGCACCTTATTCAACACATTCGTGATGAAAGCCATAATCATGCGATTGCAGGGCACAGGGCGAAACGTGGTAAAACGCGCAGAACCAGCGCTTTGGAAGGAATTGAAGGGGTCGGGCCTAAACGTCGTCAAGCTTTGCTGAAATATATGGGTGGCTTACAAGAACTTAAGCGTGCAACTGTCGAAGAAATAGCCAAAGTGCCGGGCATTAGTCATTCTTTGGCAGAAAACATTTATCAAGCATTGAAACAATAGTAAAAATCCCGCACCATTAAAGCGCAATTAATAAGAGCCCAATAATATGCGTTTGAATATACCTAACATTTTGTCCTTACTGAGACTATTTTTGATCCCAGTATTCGTTGTCGTTTTCTATCTACCTTATCAATGGGCTCCTTTCGCTGCTGCGATGGTGTTTTGGGTAGCAGGTTTCACTGACTGGCTAGATGGCATGCTAGCTCGTAAGTTAGGGCAAACGTCTCGCTTTGGTGCCTTCATTGACCCTGTGGCTGACAAAGTGTTGGTCGCTACGGCTCTTATCCTGATTACTGAGCATTACCACTCGATTTGGATAACTATCCCAGCGGTGACCATGATTGCTCGTGAGATCATCATCTCAGCGCTTCGTGAATGGATGGCTGAAATCGGTAAACGTGCAAGTGTTGCGGTATCTTGGGTTGGTAAAGTAAAAACGGTTTCTCAGATGTTCGCCCTTTGGGTACTTATCTGGCGCTACGACGATTGGATGGTATGGGTCGGATACATTGCGCTCTATGTCGCAACCGTACTTACTTACTGGTCAATGGCACAATACTTGATGGCCGCCAAAGACGATTTGTTAGACGAAAAACATCATTGATGAAGAAGCGAGCTGAGGCTCGCTTTTTTGATCTTTAACCTAAGGTTAAGTTATCAATACTGGATATCTAATGTGATATAGATCTCCTTTGAATAACCCGCTCACCGTGTGTTTTGAACATAAAGTCAGCTATTTGGCCTGTTTCGTATGAAATCTATTCAAACGAATTAAAAATACAAAAATAATATTGACTCAATCGTCTGAATCCGTAGAATGCATCCCGTACCCAAGAGGATGGCAATGAGCGATTCAATTGGAGTTACTAAGGCGCCTTGGCAGAGTGGCTATGCAGCGGATTGCAAATCCGTGGACCTCGGTTCGACTCCGGGAGGCGCCTCCATTCTTT